>JAXGUU010000176.1:0-8423 GCA_040774145.1 Anaerolineae bacterium | reverse complement strand
CGCAGCACCGGCTGCCCAAAGAAGGGGCGCGAGATCTCCAACGCCGCCAGGGCATCGGTCACGCGCACCGTATCGGCGCGGAGATCGTGCAGTGTCGGCGGCGTCAGCTCAATATCCACGACATCGATGACCGGATCCGGCGTCAGCTCCGTCTCCTGTCCCTCAATCTGGAGACGCTGGGGCGTGCTGAGGGACTCCGGGGGGATGTTGATCTTGACGTCGCTCAGGGGCAGCGCCTGGCATGCCAAGCGGTAGCCGGCATTGAGTTCATCCTCATCCAAAAAGCGCCGCTCCTCAGGGGTCGGTGGGCTGAGCTCGCCCGTGATGCGCTGCACGCGGCACTTACCACACGAGCCCGCGCCGCCGCAGACGGCGGCTATCTCCACACCGGCATCCTGCGCCGCGTGAAGTAACGTCCTTCCCGGGGACACGAAAGCCCGCCGACCGACGGGCTGCAGATCGATAGCGTAGGTTGATTCAGGTTGTCTTGGATGCGTCACGCGACTGCCTCGATAGGGTTTCTTGGATTGTCAACACAAAGCAAGATTGTATCATGACCGGCGCCTTCGGGGAAGGCCCGCCGCAGGGCGATCGCGTTTCAGCAACCTTTCGCGAAGCTAGCGGGTGCATTGCGGCGTGCGGATTCAGGCGTCCGACGCTCTTCGAGCTTCCCGGAAGGGCAGAAGTGAGAGCGACCTCTTAATTTGCTGATTGTCACGTGAGCGAATGCACCTATACTGACTCGCATTCACAAGGAGGAGAAGATGATCAAACGACGACGATCGAAGGTCATCCACCGTATGGCGATAGGCCTCATCGTGATGGGCGCGCTGATCAGCGCATGCGGTGCGCAGGAGACGCCCCCCCCTCTGCTGCCCCCTGAGGAGGAGCCCATTGAGGCCACGGTCGAGGCGACGGTCGCACCGCCCACAGAAACGCCGGAACCTACGCCAACCGATGCCCCCGATGAGACAGAGGCGACACCGTTGCCGACCGCGACACCCGAGGAGGCCGATACGCCCGAGCCCACCGTGACGCCCGAGCCGACGGCATCGGAGCCCGAGGACTGGGCCCGATACGTTGATGCAGCCCACGGCTTTAGGCTTGGCTTTCCTCCCACGTGGTCCATCGAACTCCTCACCGATCGCCCGAACACCGAGCAGGGCGAGCCCGTAGCGGACGGTGTGAGGCTCACAGGGCCCTCATCGGAGGAAGGCAGAAGCATCGAGATTCTGATCGAGTTCAAGCATCCTGAGCAGGACGCTGTGCTGGGATCGGAGAGCCTGCCCGAGGGCGAGATCGAGGAGCGGGACGCCGTGAGGCTGCTCGACCGTGCACTCCCCGTCTACGTCCTGCGCCACGAGGAGAAGGACAAGGCGGTCTTCGTCGGAGAGCGCCTCCTCGACCTGGAGTTCTTCATCCGCATGCAGGAGATGGGCGAGGCGTTGACCTACGAGGAGATCTCAATCCCCGCGGTGGCGCATGAGACGTTTGCCGAGATCCTGGCCTCGATCACCCGCACCGACGGGGTTGAGGCCCTCGATCTCTATCCGGAGTGGGCTACCTACGAAAGTCACGACTTGGTACCGGGGTTCACCTTTCGCTACCCTTCGACTTGGACCGTGAGCGAGACCGTTACATCGCCCGGTGCGCCGGCGCTGATGCTCAGCAAGGAGACCTATCTGTTGACCGTGCAGGTCAAGGAGACCGGGACTTCGTACACCCTGGGACCGGAGACCACGCCCGAAGGCCTTATCATGGAGGCCGGGATGGCGAGCTTCATGCAGCAACTCGTCCATCGCAACGTGTTGGTCCACGAGGACAAGCTGAAGATGGTCTTCCTGACCCACGAGGTTGACGATCTTGAGTTCTACATCGCCCTCACGGAAGACCCCGAGCAGATACCTTACGACGAGATCGAGCTGTCGGAAGCCATCCGGCACGAGTTGGACCAGATTCTAGCCTCGTTTCAGCTACAGCCCTAAGCGCAGCCCCCGGCTATCCGGGCCCCCCTCCTACCGGTGGCCCGGATAGCCGACAAACGTCACGATATCGTAACCCACAGGTAACCGATCACGTGCGATCATGATGGTGGACCTGTGGAACTTCCTTGCCGCATGCTTCGTCCATAAGTCAGTAGCCTCCGACGGGATCTGTCGATCACGGCGTGAGGCTGACAAGCCCAAATGCACGTAAGGAGGCAATGACGATGTTGAGGCGTATAACGATTCTAGGGCTCTTAGTGGGCATGCTGTCGGCACTTGCAGCTCCCGCCCTGGCGCAAGGCCCGATCACCCCGCAGCACTCGGATCCGACCTGGCAGGCCAGCTACTGGAACAACACCAGCCTCTCAGGCACACCGGTGTTAACCCAAGCGGAGGCCAATATCGATCACGATTGGTGGGTTAACTCCCCGCAACCGGGCGTAGTCAACGCCGACAATTTCTCGGCACGCTGGACCCGCTACATCGACGTGACACCCGGTACTTACCAGTTCACCGTCACGAGTGATGACGGTGTCCGTATCTGGGTGGATGACAAGCTGATCCTGGACAAGTGGACGGTTCACCCGCCCGAGACCTACACCACCGATGTCTATATGACGGCAGGACACCACTTGATCAGGGTGGAATACTTCGAGCAGAGCGGCGTCGCCCTGATCAAGGTCCAGTGGCACCTCAAGGATCAGGTGCCTGCGACCGGCAACTGGCGCGCCGAGTACTTCAACAACACCACCCTGGGCGGCACGCCGGCCCTGGTCAGGAATGAGGCTGCCATCAACTATGAGTGGGGCACCGGTTCACCGCTGGCGGGCACGATCAACAACGATCACTTCTCGGCACGCTGGACGCAGAGCATCAACCTGCCGGCAGGACACTACACCTTCCAGCTCACGGTTGATGACGGCGCGCGACTGTGGGTCAACGGCCACATGCTGGTGGATGCCTGGTATGAGCAGGCGGCTACCACGTACAGCGGGCTCCTCTACCTGCCGGGAGGGCCGATCACCATCGAGCTGCAGTACTTCGAGAAGACGGGGCTCGCGACGGCGAAGCTGTCGTGGACCTCGGGTGCCGTCTCGCCCACGCCCGACCCACCGAGTGTCGGCACCGTGATCGTCGATGACGTGGATCCCGGGTTCGTCCAGGGCGGCGCCGCCGCCGGTTGGCGCACCGTCGCCGAGGGGTACAACGGACGGCTGACGTGGACCTATAACAACTACTCGACCCAGCCCAACTACAACTGGGCCCGCTGGTACCCGAATCTACAGGCCGGGTGGTACGAGGTCTTCGTCTACGTTCCCGATCGCTATACGACGACGGCCCAGGCCCGCTACTGGGTGCGCCACACCGGGGGTTACACCCTGCGCATCATCAACCAGTCGGCCAACGGCGGTCGCTGGGTCTCGCTCGGGACCTTCAGGTTCGCGGGCACGAGCAACGACTATGTCTCGCTTGCCGACGTCACCTACGAGCCTTACCGCACCCGGCTCATCGGCTTTGACGCGGTGAAGTGGGAGAAGCGCTGAGACCGATCCAACGTAGGGAGTAGACAGCGCGGCCCGGATGTCGCTTGACGACATCCGGGCCGCCGATTCTGATGGGGAAAACTCGTCAGGACTCGGGTTCGACCGTCTCAACGGTTGGCGTAGCAGAGGGAAGCACCTCGGTCGCCGTCAGTGTAGGCGTGGACTCGGGCGTGCCGGTCGGCGGCAGCGTCGGATCAGCTGTGGGGGTCTCTGAGGGCCACGGCGTCCAGGTCGGGATCAACACCGGCGTCTCCGTCGGCGTGGGCGTGGGCGAGGGGGTCAGCGTCGCCGTCGGCGTCATCGTCGGGACCTCGGTCAGTGTCGCCGTCGGCGTGGGAGCGGGTGTATCCGTCACCGTCGGCGTCGGTGTCCACCAGATAATCGTCGGCGGTGGGGTGGGCGGTACCACGATCCAGGGCGGCACGTAGAGGGGATACCCCGCCATAATCAGATCCGAGCTCAGACAATTCGCGCTCTGAAGCGCACGGACCGTGGTCCCATAGCGTATCGATAGAGCGTGGAGGGTCTCTCCGGGACGCACAATGATGACCGACCACCCCGACGGGCCACGACGACAGACCTCAGATGGGGTCGCGGTCGCTTGAGCCACCGCGGGGCGATAGAGGCGCATTCCCGCCTGCAGCTCGAGCGCTTCATCCAGGCAGTTGCCCTGTAGCAGCCCCTGCAGGTTCGTGCTGGTCGACTGCGCCAGGCTGTAGAGCGTATCACCTTCCTGCACGGTATAGGCCACCCAGCCCTGTGGCGGCACGCACGGCGTCGGCTCGGGGGTCGCGGAAGCCTCCGGCGTCAGGGGTTCCACCGACGGTGTCGTCTGCGCTACGGCGCCGGGGGTCTCCGGACCCGGCGACGCCGCCGTGGGCAACGTCGTTGGCGTCGGCGGCAAGAGGGTCGGAAAAAGGGTGGGCGTCGATTGAGCGAGCAACTCGCGCATCTCCCGATCACCCGGGATCAGGGTGAGGATATCGGCCTGGGAGAGCCAGATCGTGCCGAGCACCGCGGCAAGCACGAGAACGCCGGCGCCGATCACCCGTACCAAGCGCCAAGTCGCCTTACCCACGGCTCCAGCCCCCAACACGCTGTCCACGATCAAGACGTGTTACGATCATGGCCCCGAGCCGACTCAGCCTGCGTCTGAGCGCCCGTCTCCGCAGCATCCACCGGGAGCAAGAAACTGAAGGTGCTACCCACACCCTGCTCACTCTCGACCCAGATGCGCCCACCGTGCGCCTCCACCAGGGTCTTGGCCAACGCCATACCCACGCCGGTCTCGACCATCCCCGCCACGAGGGGTTGGCTGGCCCGATAGAAGCGCCGGAAGACTCGCGCGTAATCCTCAGGCGCGATCCCGCCTCCGGTGTCGATGACGGAGACGCGCAGGTGGTGGCCCTCCTCTGAGAAGGAGGCCTCCTCGGCACGAATGACCACCTGGGTGCCCTCCTGCGAGCAGAGCGCAGCATTGGTCAGCAGACGCAGCAGGATCTGATAGAAGCTATCGCGATCGACCCTCACCGGGGACAGATTCGCCGGCAGATCCAACTGCACCGCCAGCTTACGCTCGCGAAAGCGGGCGGAAAGGCCCATCACGGCTTCCTCAATGATGTCGACGGGATCGACCGGCTGAGGGGAAAGCTCCACATGCCGCTTGTCGGGCGCAGCCAGCTGATTGAGATCGTTCAGCAGGTGGTTCAACTGCTCAACGTTAGCCTTGACCCGCTGCAGGAACTGCTGCTGCATGCGAGTGAGGATCCCCGCCTGCTCACCCAAGAGCAGCTCGGTATAGCCGGTGATCGCCGTCATCGGCGTGCGAAACTCGCTGGCGAGGTTGACCATCGACTCGTGCCAGTCAGCGTCGCTATCGGCAGAGCGCAGCGCGATCACGAGCCCCCCTACCTCACCGTCGCGTCCGTAGAGCGCCGTCAGCTCCGCCTCAATCGAGCCGGTGTCCAGCGGCAGGTTCAGTTCGGCCCGCTGCGTGCGGCCATTTCGCGAGTGAGCCAGGAGTCCCTTCACGGCCTCGCGCCAGCTGTTATCGGAGGCCAGACCATCGACGTGGAGGCCCACGACGTCATCGGACGGGAGATGAAGGATCCGCCGCGCAGGCCCGTTCGCCATGAGGATGTGCCCTTCCTCGTCGGCGATGACCAGCCCGACCGAGCCATGGTCCATCATCGGCGACAGCGCTCGTCTCCCCTCCATCTCCGCAGAGACATCCGGATGACTCGGCATCCTATCCGCCGGGTCCGGCGCGCCCTCCTGGACCTCGCTCTGCTCCATCCCCTCACGCAGCGCGACCAGCTCGCAACTCAACCGATCACGCTCCTGCGTCAAGGTCTCGATCGTGCCGTGGAGGCTTTCCCGCTCTTCGATAAGCTCGCGTACCTCGTTCTGCCAGATCGCCAACTCCGTCTCCGACGGTTTCGCCGCGTGCGCCTTCAACTCACGGTTGAGCGTGAGCAGCTCCTCATCGCGCGCCTTGATCTCCTGCGTCAACGATCGCACACGGGCATTGAGCGTGCGAATCTGCTGTTTCGCGCCCTCAACGATCTCCGCGAGCTTCTTCTGATCCAGGACCACCGCATCGCCCCCACCCGGTGGCGTGGGCTCGCCTGATGGCGGTCGCCCATCCGCCTGCAGGCGCTCGCCCGGCTGCAGGCGCTCGCCCGGCGGCGGGCGCATGGCCCGCCGCGACAGCACAATCGCTTCAGCGACGAGACCGGCGACCAGCGTCGCGTCTTCGAGGCGCGCGGCATGCCGTCGCGATGCCGGGCCCCACAAGCGGTCCCCCTCGCTATCACCGAGGAGCATCAGGCCGAGGGTATCGCCTTGATGTCGCAGGGGAGCGACGACCAGCGGGGAAGGTGCATCGAAGCCGAGTGCCGCGTAGAGGGGTGCTAACCACTGCGCATCAGCCGGTGAGGCCGTCTCCACACTCCGCTCCGTCATCGCGATACGCAGGCCCTCGTAATCCCCCAGGCGCAGGCGTGGCGGATCAAGCTGCACCGCCGTCGGCGGATGAATGGCTGCCGCCCGAAGGGTGTCAGGCGCATCCTCGTCGCGCAGAGCGAGCGTGCACATCTCAACATCCAGCAAGCCCGCGAGCTTGCTCGAGGCAACGATCAGGGTGGAGTCCAGATCTCTCGCCCGTCCGATGCTCTGGACCACATCCAGCAGCGGAAGCGCAGCCGACAGCTCGGTGTCGGGCGGGCCGATGCTCTCCGTCGCTATGACCTGTCGATGGACGAAGATCGAGAGCAGCGGCAGAGCCACTAGAGAAGCAAGGCGCTGCCACCCATCGATCGTGGTCGCAGGATCGCGCCACAGCAGCTGGGCCACGGTTCCGAGTACCCAGAAGAACAGCACCCCCACGCCCCATTCCCATTCAGGAGGACGCAGCACAGCAAGCAGGCCGAGAGCTAGGCCAAGAGATGCCAGCACGCCGATCTGCTGCCACAAGAAGCCGGCTCCCGGAAGGGGAATCAGGACCGCCGGGATCAGGCGAGCGATGGTGTCGTAACCGTAGATGAGCAGGCTCACGCCGAGGAGGCCCAGCAGGGCAGGTGTGTGCCAGGTTTGAGCCACGGGGCCGGAGAGCGCGGCCCAGGCCAGCGCCAATCCGGCAGCGATGATCAGCCAGCGCTCCAAGGGCGGCAGGACCATCGCGGATGGGAGCAGCCCCACGCCGGCAAGCAGCCCAAGCACAATCAATACGATGCGCCCGGATAGCATGCCCCCTACCGCCCAGCTCCACCGCCGGGCCGCCGCCGACTCAGACAGGCGCCGATCCGCTGACAACGCAGCGACGAGCGCCTGCTGCAGCGCAAACAACGTCACCAGGAAATAGACGAGATCCCCAGGTGACTCGACGATGACCCGAACCGCCTCAAAAAAGATGTCCATGGCCCACCTTTACGTTCATGTACGATTATAGGGTACAAAGAACTTGGTGGCAAGACAGCTGTGTTACGTATGGGGAACAGACACGAGCCTCCGTAGGAACCATCTTCCGGGAAGCCGGATGCGCCCCACGCACCGCAGCGAGGCCATCGGACGCCTGCATCCGCACAGCGTGGCGGGCCTTCGAGCTTCCCGGAAGAGCAGATGCGGGGAGACCACCAAGCCATTCTGAGGTCGCGCCGAGACACGGATCCGTGTTATAATGTTGACCATCAACACAGCCGGGAAAGCCTGATGCCATGTCCGATCGCGACACGAGCCACACAGCCACACCACACCACGCGCCCTCGCGTGACCCTATGCACCTGCCGGGGCGCCTGTTCCTCGGCCTCACGCTCAGCATCGCCGCGATCATCGGCATCGTCACACGGGCGGAGGCAGCCTCAGCCCCACCCTCCGGCCCGATCACAGGGGCGGCGCTCTTCTCAAACGAGCGCTCAGGCGCCTATCTCTGTACGGAGCAGATGATGCGCCGTGACCCCTCCCGCTGCCCACCTTACGGGCCCAGCGCACGCCAGGTGCGCCTCGCCTTCCTGCGCGCACAGCTTCCTAACCCGCTTCCGAGCCTTGACGTGACGGCGATTGAGGCCGCCGAGGACGCCATCACGCCCTTCACCTTCGCCTACGTCCGCGTGCTGCCCGCCCCTACCTACCGTCACCCGGAGGAGGCCGTTGCGGACCTGCCTCCGGTGCGGCAGTTCCTTGCCGGCGACAACTGGGTCACCGTGATGGGCTCACTGGATTACCATGGGGAGCTGTGGTACGAGATCAACCCGGAGGAGTTCATCCGAGCCGAGCACCTCGCCATCAGCCAACCCTCACGCTTCTCGGGCGTCGTGCTGAGCGGGCAGCCGCGCTTTCCCTTTGGGTGGATCAACCGCGACGTTTACACCTCGAAGACGCCCGGCGGTACACCGGG
>JAXGUU010000175.1:0-8467 GCA_040774145.1 Anaerolineae bacterium | reverse complement strand
GCCAACATCCTCTTCGGCACCAGCGCCTCGACTCAGAACCGCACCGTGCAGGTGACGATGGTGATCCCGGCCACAAGCGACACGACCACGGTCTTCCTACCCCTCGTCCTCCGCTAAGCCGCGGCCTCGCCCAGGGCCCGCGACGCATCGCGGTACAATGAAGGCCTCACACCCGGGTGTGAGGCCTTCACGGCTTGAGCCGCCGACCGGCCCTCTGTGAGCCGGGGGCCCACACCGTCACGCCGGCGTGACGGTGTAGCCCAGCTCCTCGATCGCCGCAATTACCGCCGCCTCGCTCACCTGCGTTTCGTCGAACTCGACCTCGAGACGCCGTTTGCGATAGCTGGCGCTGACCCGTTTGACCCCAGCCAGATCGTCTTCCAGGGCCTCGAGCGTCATCGCGCACATCGAACAGCCGATATGCGGAGTGTTGAGGTCGGGACGTCCTGTTGGTGGTGTGGTGTTGACGTTCCGCGGTATTGCGCTACAATGTATTCATAGTCGTGAATGCGATTTGCGCGACGTGACCTCCGTACCCGCAGTTAGCCGAGGACATAGTTCATGAAGCGAAGTTACCGGCAGATGATGGTTGATGGATCGCCCATCGGGTTACAGGGCTTGGATGAGACGCTGGCCGCCCTCCGTCAGGAGGGTCGGACGCCGCAGGACGAGGGACTCGGTTCCGAGATCGTCGAGCGGCTCGGTCGGGATAACTACATCCCCTATGGCGCGCGTGAGAGCTTTGCGGCAGCCTTTACCCGCGAGTACGCGGCCTACCTGGCGCGCGAGGAGAATGACGGTCAGGACCGGCGCCAGGGCTACGGCACCTGGCGCGGCTATCCTCGTGAACAGATCCCATGGTACCCGACGGTCAACGAGGACCTCTGCGACGGCTGCGGCGCCTGCCTGAAGCTCTGCCGCAGCGGCGTGCTCTCCGCCACAGAGAACGGCAAGGTGCAGGTCGTCGATCCCTTTGCATGCGTGGTGGGCTGCAGTTCATGCGCCAATCTCTGCGCGTCCGAGGCCCTGATCTTTCCGCCGCGGTCGCTGCTGGAGGGCTATCCGGTGCATACTAACCCACAGCCATCGCTAAGGCGGCTTGGCCAACGATGAGACCGCGCGTCACGCTCTTGCCCTCTCTTCTCCTCTGCGTTGTCCTCGCCCTCCTGGTCGTGGGCGGCGCACAGGCGGCCCCCCGCGCCCAATCCGAGCCCCCCATCTTCGTCTACTTCTTCTGGGGCGAGGGATGTCCGCACTGCGCGGACGCCAAGCCCTTTCTTGAGATCCTGGAGGACCGCTATCCCCAGGTCGAGGTCCTTGCGTTCGAGGTCTATCACAATGAGGAGAACCGCGCACTCTTCACCGAGCTGGCGGCTAGCCAGGGCTTCGAGCCGCGCTACGTGCCCACCTTCTTCATCGGGGACCAACACTGGGAGGGCTTCTCCGATATGCTTCGCGGCGAGCTCGAGCGTGCCGTGAGCAGCTGCGCCGAGAAGGGATGCCCCGACGCTGGAGCGGGCATCGTTCCCGGACACGACGAGGCAGCTTCCCAGGTTGAGCAGCCGGATGCGTCGGCAGCAGTTTCGCCGGGAGCGACCATCACCCTCTTCTGGGGTGACGCGGGCTGCGCGGACTGTGTTGCCACTCAGACGCACCACGCTACCCAGTCCGGTTTCTCGCAGTTCGGCGGCGACTCCGGGGCCGAAGCCCTCGCCTATCTCCGGGCGCTCGAGGCTCAGCACGAGGAGGTTGAGCTGGAGGTGTATGAGGTGTGGGTCTCGTCGACGAACGGGCCACGGTTCAGGGACATGGCTCAGGCCTATGGATTCGAGGCGCGCGGCATTCCCACCATCTTCTTAGGTGAGAAGTACTGGGAGGGCTTCTACGACACCATCGCCGAGGAGATCGAGGCCTACCTTGCGGAATGTCTGGAGGTCGGCTGTCCCGGCCCGGTGGTCGAATCCGCCACACCACAGGTGACGCCGGTGGCCCCCACTCCCGACCCGCCCGTAGAGCCGGCGGTAGATGAGACAACGGACCAAGCGCCCGCTCCTGCAGCTGAGGTAGAGAAGCCGGCAGAGCCGCCGGCATCTGCGGCGATCACCCTGCCGATCTTGGGTACAGTCGACCTTGGGGGCCGGTCCCTCTGGGTCAGCACCGCGATCATCAGCTTTGTGGACGGCTTCAACCCCTGCTCCCTGTGGGTGCTCTCCGTCCTCATCGCGCTGTCGCTCCGCAGCGGCTCGCGCAAACGCGTCTTCCTCATCGGCCTGATCTACCTCACCGTCACCTCGCTGGTCTACGTGCTCTTCATCGCGGGCGTCTTCACCTTCCTCACGATCGTGAGCTTCATGGGATGGATCCAGGTGGCTGTTTCCATCCTGGCCCTTGCCTTCGCCGCGATCAACATCAAGGACTACTTCTGGTACAAGGAAGGCGTATCGCTGACCATCTCCGACGAGAAGAAGCCCGGCATCTACAAGCGTATGCGCAAGGTGATGAACGCCAACGACTCGTTCTGGGGGTTGGCCACGGCATCGGCAGCGCTGGCTGCCGGCGTCTCGCTGGTGGAGTTCGCCTGCACCGCCGGCTTCCCGGTGATCTGGAGCAACCTGGTCGCATCCCAGGGCGTGACCGCGCTGACCTTCGTGCTCTTGCTGGCGCTCTATATGCTCATCTACCTGCTCGACGAGTTGGCCATCTTCGGCACGGCGGTCGTGACCCTGAAAGCCAGCCGGCTCGAGGAGAAGCACGGGCGCATACTGAAGCTGGTGGGTGGTATGCTGATGCTGATGCTCGCCGTCGTGATGCTGATCGATCCCGCACTGATGAACGACATCGGCAGTTCGCTCCTGATTTTCGGGGGCGCGCTGGTCGCGGCCTTGCTGGTACTGGTCATCCACCGGCGCCTGCTGCCCAAGCTGGGCATCTATATCGGATCCGAACTGAAGCCGACCCGCGAGTAACCAGGCTAGGGCGAAGGTTCCAACCTCTCTACATCCATCAAGGAGTCTCCTACTGTGAACAAGTTCGAAAAGTACCTCGTCGTTTGGGTTGCACTCTGTATGGGGATCGGCATCCTGCTCTCGCAGACCGTCCCCGGTGTCGGTGAGACCATCGATTCCTGGCAAGTCCGGGGGATCTCCATTCCCATCGGCATCTGTCTCTTCCTGATGATGTATCCGGCCCTGCTCAACCTGCAGGTCTCTGAGCTCAAGCGGCTGAAGGACAACCCCAAGCCGATCCTGCTCAGCCTTTTCTCGAACTGGGTCGTGGCGCCGCTGGTGACCGTGATCCTGGCTAACATCTTCCTGCGAGATCATCCGCAGCTTATGGTCGCGGCCATCCTGTTGGGCTCGAGCCCCTGCACCGCTATGGTGCTGGTGTGGGGCAAGCTCGCGGGCGGCAACCAAGAGCAGAACGTGATCAACACGAGCCTCAACACACTGACGATCATGGTGCTCTACGTCCCCTAGTCTCGCTGCTGACCGGGATCCAGGGCATCCCGATCGACCGCGGACTGCTGGCGATCTCCGCCCTGGTCTTCATCGGCCTCCCGTTGGCGCTGGGCCTGCTCACCAAGCGGCTCATGACCCGGCTGAAGGGCGAGGCCTGGTTCGAGCACACCTATCGCCCCGTAGTCGAGAAGGTAGCCATCGGCGCCCTACTGATGACGCTGATCGTGCTCTTCTCGCTGAACGGCGAGGTGCTGCTGGGCAACTTCGACGCCCTGTTGCTGATGTCGGTACCGCTGCTGTTGGGCTTTGCCATCGTGGTGGGCTATAACCTCCTGACCACACGTGCCTTTGGTCTTGCCTACCGCGAGGCCATCACGACGGTCTTGATCGGCTCATCGAGCCACTTTGAGATCGCCATTGCCACGGCGGTTGCCCTTTACGGTGTCGGCTCTTTTGCGGCCCTGGGGACCACGATGGGGCTCTTCTGGGAGGTGCCCGTGATGCTGGGCCTGGTCTACCTGGGCAAAGCACTGGGCGAGCGTGGCTTCTGGAAGCCCGCGTCGGGCCCTCAGGTGCACGGCATCGCCGTAGGGTCGCCGCTGGAGCCTACGCGCGCATACACCGAGGGCTCTGAGGACTGACCCTCGCGCCAGAGCTTCGCACCTGGGGCCGCGGGCAGGACCGTCTCCAGCCTAGATCCTCGTCCAGAGCGGAGACGGGCAGCTTGCCGGCATCCCAAGGGTCTTGACAGATCGTCGAGGGAGGCTATAATCATATTCAGTTTTATGAATCAAATCGCCGAGTACGATCTAGGCGTCTTCATGGAGGTCGACCGTGGGTCTCGTGCAGTACATCAGTACGTTGATTCAGACCGGGCTGGGGAGCCTGACCGCCTATCTGGCTGCGCACGTCCTGCTCTGCCTGTTGCCGGCGTTTCTCATCGCCGGAGCGCTGGCGGCGCTGATTCCAAAGGAAGCCATCACACGCTACCTGGGGCGCAACACCTCCAAGTGGATCTCCTACCCCGCCTCGGCGATCGGTGGCTTCGTGCTCGCGGTCTGTTCATGCACGATCATGCCGCTCTTCGCCAGCATCTACAAGAAGGGTGCGGGGCTCGGCCCGGCGATCACCTTCCTTTTCGTGGGCCCGGCGGTCAACATCCTGGCGATCTCCCTGACCGGCGTCGCCATCGGGATGGATATCGCGCTCGCCCGCGTGGGCCTCTCCATCGTCTTCGGCATCGGGATCGGCTTGCTGATGGCATGGTTCTTCCGTAAGGACGATGCCGAGCACGACGCCGCCACGAACACAGTGGATGCCTTTGCCGGCCAGGGCAGCGTGCCCGCTCGGACTTGGATCTTCTTCGCGCTGCTGCTGGGCATCCTGATCGCCGGCACCCTGCAGGTGGACCTGCTCACGAACACCTATGCCACCGTCACCGTGGGGCGCTCCTCAGCAGCCTTAACCTCGACCCCCACGGCGACGGCGCCGGTGCACTGGGCTACACGTCTCCAGGCCCGGCTTGACACGATGGTCCCGCCCAACGAATCGATGGGCATCGAGGGGGTCAGCGTGCAGGGTGTCTTCCTGATCGGCCTGCTGACCACGATCGGTGTCACCGCCTGGAAGGGGCTGAACCAGGTCGACGAGGGCTACAATACCTGGACCTACTGGGCGCTTGGCCTGATCACCCTGACCCTGATCGTGGCCTCCTTTAGCGTCAGCGTCGGGACCCGCGGCCTTGACGTTGGGATCACCGGCAAACTCGTCGCCGAGGTGCTGCTGATCGGCGCCGTCTGGTGGATGGCTGTCACGCAGTTTGAGGACTTTGAGATCCGGGAATGGCTCTGGGAAGCCTGGCGCTTCGTCAAGCAGATCATGCCCCTGCTCATCGCCGGCGTCTTCGTCGCCGGGATGGCACGCGCGCTGATTCCCGCCGCCTGGATTCGGACCATCGCGGGCAGCAACACGGTCTGGGCCAACTTGGCCGGCGTTCTCTTCGGCGTCTTCATGTACTTCCCGACGCTCGTCGAGGTCCCGATTGCCCAGACCTTCCTGTCGCTCGGCATGCAGCGCGGGCCGCTGCTGGCCTATCTGTTGGCCGATCCGGAGCTGAGCCTGCAGTCGATCCTCATCACCAACAAGATCATCGGCAGGAAGAAGACCGCCGTCTACGTGGTCCTTGTCGCGATCTTCAGCACGCTCGCAGGCCTGATCTTCGGCTGGGTCGTCGGGTAACGCGGGCACCATCATATTGGACCATCAACCCATCACAAACAGAGAGGAACGTTCTATGCTAGAAATCAAGATTCTGGGAACCGGATGTCCGAAGTGCAAGCGGCTGGAGGCGACGGCCCGCAAGGCCGCCGAGGAGGCCGGCGTCGAGGCCACCTTCATCAAGGTGACCGACATCAACGATATTATGAGCTACCCCATTGCCAGCACACCGGCGCTGGTGCTCAACGGCGAGGTCAAGTCCTCGGGCCGACTGCCGAACACCGAGGAAATCGTCGGCTGGCTCCAGGCTGCAGCATAAGCCACAGCGAAGCTGAGCCGGGACACCTATGCTTCCCCGTGAGATGAACCAGCCGTCCTCACCGGACCCGGATCGGCTCTCGGCCCTGATGGCCGAAGAGCTCGCCAACGCCCTGGGACTCCCCCGCCAGGGGATACACCTGGGCGTGATCGCGTCACTGGCGCGCAGCGCTGCGCCTCGCCTTAGTGAACTCCTTACCGCCCTCGACGACGATGTCGCCGACGCCGGCCTCCACGAGGCGGCACGCCGCCTGCTCACCCACCTGATCGAGGGCTACACGACGGCGGGCGAGGAGACCATCCCGACCGCCGGGCCGCTGATCATCGCCGCCAACCACCCCGGTCTCAGCGATGCCCTGGTGCTCCTTGCCGGCCTGCCGCGGGACGATGCGAAGCTCCTGATCTCCGATGTCCCTATCACGCGCGCCCTACCGCACGTGCGTGAACACCTCATCTACGTCTCGGGCGATCCCGATGACCACGTCTCGGCGGCACGTGAGATGATCGACCACCTGCGCTCCGGGGGAAGCATCGTCACCTTTCCCAGCGCACGCCTTACGCCCGACCCCGCGCTGCTCCGGGGGGAAACGCCCCGAGACGCCGCTGAGGACCGTGATGCGCTCGCGCGCGCGACCTTCAGCAGTTGGTCGGCTTCGATCCTGCTGCCTCTCAAGCGGCTAACGGCGTGCAGCCTGCAGGTTGCGGTGGTCAGCGGCGTGCTGATGCCGACCTTCGCGCGGCATCCCATCGCCCGCCTGACCCCTGCACCACGGGGCTGGGAACGCCGGCGCATGGCCGAGTTCCTGCAGCTGCTCAAGCAGCTGCGCACAGGGGATCGCTACGGGCTGGTACCGCACGCCGCGTTCGCGCCACCGCTGACGAAGGATGATCTAGAGGGTCTCGATCGTGAGGCCGCTATGGACTTGATCATCCGTCGCGGTTCGACGCTTCTGGAGGCACAGTTGGCCGCAGGCTCCCCCTGAGCGGGCCTGCGTTACCGTGGAGAGAACCGGAGCGGCCCGCCGTTGGGTGGGCCGCTCCTTGAGGTTACACCGGCAGCTGCGCGACGGCCCACCCCACATCGAGCTCGTGCAGTTGGTCCGCTGTCGGCACGCCGGACTCCCGATCCCATCCCATCATCGCGTAATAGATGTGCATCGCCTCCCGAAGCACATCCGGGTCGATGCCGCCCTCGGCCAGCGCGCCGCCCGTCGTGGGCTCATAGCTGCGCTGAGATAGCCGGTCGTCGTCAGGACCGAAGCCCTCGCGCGCATTGAAGACCCGCGCCAGCGTCAGCGCGCGCTCACCCAGCCGGAAAAGCTCATAGGCGCTGACATCCCACCCGGTGGCTGCCTGCACCATCCGCACCTGCTCATCGACGCTCCAGGGCACGAAGAGGCAGAGACAGAGACAGTTGATGGAGACCTGGCGCAACGAGTGGTAGAGCGCGGCCCGCACCTTCTCCGGCCCCAGGCTCTCCAACGGCAGCGGCTCGAGCACGCCCATCGTGCGCAGGCCCCCGTTCTGCGTGAAACCCTGCGCGTCAGGATTGACCAGGCCCGTGTCGTGCAGCGAGTGGCAGTGATCCGCGCCGGTCGGCGAGATCGCGTAGCCGATCGCCAAGCCACGCTTGAGCCGCGGCTCGTGCATCGGGTACTCCTGCCCCTTGGCCTGCACGGCGAAGGCCTCCGAACCTCCACCGATCTTGCGCGCAGCACGCAAGGAGCCCTCGGCGAGCAGATCGCCGATCCCCTCGCGATACGCGATCTTCTCCACGATCGCCACGAGCGCCTGCCCGTTGCCGAAGCGGAGATCGATGCCCTCCGTGTCCTCCGGGGTCAACAAGCCCCGTTCGAAGCACTCCATCGCGAAAGCGATCGTGACGCCGGTGCTGATCGTGTCCAGCGAGTAGGCATTGCAGAGCTCGGTCGCCTTCGAAACCGCGACGATGTCGTTCACGCCACAGGTCGATCCCAGCGCGCCGACCGACTCATACTCCGGCCCGCCATAGGCCGGATCCACCTCGAAGTGGGGGTGCTCGCCGGTCCCGACCTGCACCACCTTCTTGCAGCGCACGGCGCAGGCAAAGCAGCCCTCCATCCCGACGCCGATCTGCGGCATGTAGTGGTCGGCGCTCAGGTTGTCGACACCCTCGAACTCGCCGTCGCGGAAGTTGCGCACCGGCAGGTTGCCGCTGACGAGGCCGCCATCGAGTCCCACCCCGGTGCCCCAGGTGTGGAGGCCCTGCGCCCGTTCGCCGGCATTGACCGCCTTCGCCATCTCTCGCGCCAGCCCCATCAGCGCCTCCTGATCGTGGGCCTGCAGGCCTTGCGTGCCCAGGACCGCGATCGCCTTGAGCTTCTTGGAGCCCATCACGGCGCCCATCCCGGTGCGTCCCGCAGCGTCCTTGGTGCCGTTCACCACGCAGGCATAGCGCACCATGTGCTCGCCGCCCGGACCGATCATCGTCACCT
>JAXGUU010000174.1:0-8490 GCA_040774145.1 Anaerolineae bacterium | reverse complement strand
TGTCGGTGAACACGAGCAGCTGCTGCACATCATCCGGGCGCTACGCTATGACACCCACGAGCTCTTCGCAGTGAACCTGCCCAACGAGGGGGCTGTGCCCAACCTGCCGCCCGATGCGGTCCTGGAGCTGCCTGCGGTCGCGACGGCGGTGGGGCTGTTGCCGGTGCGGACGCCCGATCTCTCGGACGAGCTGGCGGGCATCATCGCCCGGCGGCTGGCGTCGGTGCGCCTGACGGTGCGAGCGGCGTTGACCGGCGACCGGGCCGCCTGGGTGGAGGCGCTATTGCTGGACGGGGCGGTGACGGACCGGACGACGGCTGAGGCGCTTGTGGAGGAGATGGCGGAGGCACAGCGCCCCTATCTTCCCCATCTCTTCCCTGACGATCCGTCCGACACCTGTTGAAAGGAGCGATCGATATGGTCGATAGCACGACCGAGGCGCGTACGCCGTCTGAGGCGCGTACGCCGTCTCAGGCGCGTACGCTGTCCGAGGCGCGCCTGCGTGAAGTGCGGGCGCAGCTGGTGGAGCACCTGAACGAAGGCATCATGCCCTTCTGGGCGCAGCGCGGCGTCGACCCGCTGCACGGCGGTTACCTTACCTGCTTTGACGCCGAGGGGCAGCTGGTGGAGGAGGATACCGACAAGTACATCGTCACCCAGACGCGCATGATCTGGGGCTTCTCCACATTTCATCAGATCGACCCAACGGACGATCGCTATACGCGTTATGCCCGGCAGGGCGTCGACTTCCTCATCGAGCACTTCTGGGACGCCGAGTACGGCGGCTGGGCCTGGAAGGTGGCGCGTAAGGGTGCGCTTCTCGATAACGGCAAGGTGGTCTACGGTCAGAGCTTCGCGATCTACGCCCTGGCGACCACTGCGCTTGCCACGGGTGATGCGCGGGGCCTGGACTACGCCGAGCGCACCTTCGACCTGCTCCAACGCTATGCCGTCGACACCGCTCGCGGCGGCTATTATGAGAACCTGGAGCCCGACTGGCAGCTCTCGCCGGGTGGCTTCTGCGCGGGCGACCGCAAGTCGCTGGACATCCATATGCACCTGTTGGAGGCCTTCACCGTACTTGCGCAGGTCTCCGGCAAGGAGATCCACCGGCGGCGCCTGGAGGAGGTCATCGACGTGATCCTCACGCACATGATCGATCCCGAGCATGGCTGCGGGGGGAACCAGTACGACCTGGACTTCAACCCGATCCCGGCGATTGCCATCCGTCGCACCTTCAACGCGGAGCGCGAGGGAGAGTTGGTGGCGGCACCTACCGATACGACCTCCTATGGCCACAACATCGAGCTGGCGTGGCTGTTGGTACGCGCAGGCGAGGTCCTAGGCAAGCCAAGGGATGCCTACGAGGGCGTCGTCCGCCGCCTGGTGGACCACGCGCTGGCCTACGGACTGGACCGTGTGCACGGCGGTGTCTACCGTGACGGTCCGCACGCCGGTCCGGCCCTGGTGCGCGACAAGGAGTTCTGGCAGAACGCCGAGGCGCTGGTGGGCTTTCTGGACGCTTACGAGATCACGCGGGATGAACGCTATCTGGAGGCCTTTGAGCTGGTGTGGGGCTTCGCGAGCCGCCATTTGATCAACCGCGAGCTTGGAGAGTGGATCACGCTGGTCCGGGAGACCGGTGAGCCGCTCGTCGCCGGCATCGGCAGCCCGTGGAAGGCTTGCTACCATTCCGGTCGTGCGATCCATGAGGCCATTCGGCGCGTGGACATGCTGCTGCAGCCGGCGGAACGAGCCCGATGATCTGCACCGGCTGTGTCGGCCCTGTTCGACAAGAGGAGAAGGGAAACTTATGAGAGACGTCACCGTTGCGATGGTAGCCCTGGGGGGCTACGGCAATTCCTACCTACGGCATCTCTTCGATGAGGATGCCCTGGAAGGGTTCCGGCTGGTCGCCGGGATCGATCCGAATCCCGTGGGCTGTCGCTTCCTCGACCGCTTCGAGGCGGAGGGGATCCCGATCTACCCGGATCTGGAGGCCTTCTACGCCGCCGCGGCAGCGGATCTGGTGATCATCGCTGCGCCGATCCACTATCACGCGCCGTTCACGCAGACGGCGCTCGCCCACGGCTCGAACGTGCTCTGTGAGAAGCCGCTTGCCGCGACGGTCGCAGAGGCCCACGCGATGGCTGAGGCTGAGGCGGCGGCGCCGGGTTGGGTGGGCATCGGCTATCAGTGGTCGTTCTCGGCGACGATGCAGGCACTCAAGGCCGACATCATGACGGGGGAGCTCGGGCGACCGCTGCGGCTGCGCACGAAGGTCCTCTGGCCTCGTCCGCTTTCCTACTATCATCGTAACACCTGGGCCGGGCGCATCGCCGCACCCGATGGGCGCCCGATCCTCGACAGCCCGGTCAACAACGCTACGGCTCACTACCTGCACAACTCCCTCTACGTTCTGGGGTCGACGCGCGAGACCAGCGCGCGCCCGGTCGATGTGCAAGCGGAGCTCTACCGCGCCAACGCCATCGAGAACTACGACACGGCGGCGGTGCGTGTTCATACCGAGGGTGGTGCCGAGATCCTCTTCTACACCGCTCACCCGGTCGACCGCAACATCGGGCCCGAGCTGATCTACGAGTTCGAGGAGGCGACTGTCAGCTATGCCTCGTATGGCACGTCGGTCGTGGCGCACTTCCGCGATGGGCGCGTGAAGGATTATGGCGACCCCTTTGCCGACGAGTTTGCCAAGCTGTGGGAGGCCATTGACGCGGTGCGCACGGGAGCGCCACTTGCCTGCGGCATCCGTGCCGCGACCCCGCACACGATCTGCGTCAACGGCGCCCAGCGTTCGCCGGAGGCCATCGTCGAGTTCCCGCCCGAGGTGGTGGAACGCGTGTCTCAGGGTGAGGAGGACACCCTCATCTATGTGCCGGGGCTCGGCGAGCTGCTGGAGACCTGCTATGACCGGGGTGGATTGCCGTCGGAGTTAGGAGACGTCAGCTGGGCGCAGCCCGGACGGCGCGTCGACCTGGAGGAACCGGCCTAAGCATCGAGGCGTCCACATCGCCCACGCGGGGAGCTCCTGGGAGCTCCCCGCGGGGTTGTTGAGTAAGGCAGTTACAGAATGCTGTCGAGGGCCTCGACGAGTCGCGTGACGTCCTCGTCGGTGGTGTAGTGGACAAACGACATACGCAGCACGCCGGGGTCGCGGGGGATGCCCATAGCGTCGAGGGGGCGGACGGCGTAGAAATGTCCGTGACTCGCCATTATGCCGTCTTCCGCGAGCTGCCGCGCGACAAATGCGGTACTGTGGGTCCGGGTTGTGACGGAGACCGTCGGAACCCGGATGGCGGGATCGGCTGGGCCGACGATGCGCACATCGGGACGGTGGCTCAGCCAGTCGAGAAGCGGCGCCAGCCGCGCTTTTTCGGCCTGGCGGAAGAGCTCGTGGACGCGATGCCCGCGTTCGACAGCCGGCGCACTCTCGGGGAAGTGATGGGCATCGATGGCGTCAAGGTAGTCGGCGATGCCCGCGGCGGCAGCGACCTGCGCGTGATCGGGTCCGGCGGGGATCAGCTTCTTATGCTTGACCTCGGCATTGAAGAAGTGTCCCTGGGTCACGAGTTCGTCCAGCAGCGGATCGCGAATGACCATCAACCCCTGGTGGGGGCCGTAGGTCTTGTAGAGGGAGAAGAGGTAGATGTCGGCGCCGAGGGCGTCGACATCGGGAAGGCCGTGAGGGGCGGCGGCGACGCCGTCGACGACGACGCGCGCCCCGGCGGCGTGGGCCTTGGCGGCGATCTCGGCGACCGGGTTGATGTGAGCGACGATGTTTGAGCAGTGAGGAAACGCCACCAGGCGCGTGCGTTCGGTCAACAGTCCATCGAGGTCATCCGGGTTGAGCATGCCGGTCTCCGGGTCGAGCGACCACTGACGGACGACGATGCCGGTGTCGCCGAGACGGCGCCAGGCGCCCGAGTTGGCCTCGTGATCCTGGTCCGTGACGATGATCTCATCGCCCGACTGCCAGGTGGGCCTGAAAGCCTGGGCGAGGACATAGGTGTTCTGAGACGTCGACGGGCCGAAGTGGACCTCATCCTCACCGACGTTGAGGTAGGCGGCAAGGCGCCGGTATGCCTCATCCATCTCCTCGCCGGCACGGATCGATGCGGGATGGACGCCATAGGGCTGGACCTTGGTCTGGCGGTAGTAGCGATGCAGGCGGTCGATCACCTGACCACAGGCATAGGAGCCCCCTGCATTGTCGAAGAAGGCCCATCCCTGCAGATTGGGCTCGGAGAACGCGGGGAATTGGCTGCGAACGAAGTCGAGATCGAGTACGGTGTGCTGCTGACGTGTCGTCATAAGGTGATGCCTCCGGTTGGTTGTCGTGCCTCGGCGAGCGCGAGCCTCATCCGAGGGGTGTGGTCTGCTTGATCGTCATTATACCACCGTGGCCCGGGTCACATGCGATAGCCAGGAGGCGGGACTTGAGTTTGCACTTGCCGGGAGCAAACCTATACTTGTCATCGTGGCTCAGGTGGTCGATCAGGGAGGATGGATGCATCGACGCGGTCTGACGTGGTTGGGTTGTGGGTTCCTGGTATCGCTGCTGGTCTTGGTCGGTTGTTCCGGCACGATGGCGACGCCCGAACCGGTGACGCTGATCTTCGCGCATTCGAACGATCCGTCGGGTTCCTACGAGCTCTGGGCTCAGCAGTTTCACGACCTCCATCCGCACATCACCCTTGAACTGACGACGGATGGGTCCGCTCCCGGCGTCGATGTGCTGATGGCGACGCCGTTCGAGTTGGCGGGACTCCTCGACGCCGGTGCTATCCTTGACCTGTCCACCTTCATTGAGCAGAGTGAAGCCCTGGATCGC
This sequence comes from Anaerolineae bacterium, assembly GCA_040774145.1. Taxonomy (GTDB): domain Bacteria; phylum Chloroflexota; class Anaerolineae; order B4-G1; family SLSP01; genus PWVB01. The sequence goes on along the minus strand of JAXGUU010000174.1, from coordinate 3,641 downwards.
GCGGAGTTCTATCCCGCGGCGCTGGACATCTTCCGCAATCAGGGGCGACAGTGGGCCCTGCCCTTCGGCGTCGATATGATGGTGTTGTACTTCAATAGGGATCTCTTCGATCAGGTCGGGGCCCCTTATCCGACCGTCGGCTGGACGTGGAGCGATTTCCTGGCACGGGCCACCGAGGTGACCCAGCCCGGGGCCGATGTCTTCGGCTACGCGATGCAGTATCAGGGGGAAGCCGCGATCTTTGAGCCCCTGATGCTGATCTATCAGCGCGGCGGCGGTATTTTCGACAGCCTGGATGCTCCCACATGCGTGACCCTCGATGAGCCGCTGAACATTGAGGCGATGGAGTTCTATGCGGGGCTGGTTCACACACACCATGTCGCGCCCACGGCTGAGGAAGCGCAACGGTTGGGTCGCCCCTATCCTTGGCGCGGCGTTCTTGACGGGCGGTTCGGTATGTGGACGTTGATGTTCTCCGAGCGTGGGGGAGAACTGTGGGAGTTCCCCTGGCGGATGAGTTGGGGAGTTGTGCCCATGCCGAAGGACGCTGCGGCGGGCACCCTGGCCCTCGCCGACGGCCTCTTTATCTCCGCTGGAACCGATCATCCGGCGGAGGCGTGGTTGTGGATCGAGTTCCTCAGCGAGCAGACTCCACCCTTCGCGATCCCTGCCCGGATCTCGCCGGCATCGTCGGCAGAGTTTGAGCGTCGTGTGGGCGTAGACGTCGCGGAGGTCGCGCGGGCTGCGATCGCCGACGCGATCCTGGTGAACCCTCAGCTTCTGCAGTTCGAGGCCGAGTTGGGGGCCCTGGCCCAGGCCTTTGACCAGATACGCAGCGGGGAGGCGCCGCCGGAGATAGCCCTGGTCGCGGCGCAAGAATGGGCGGATCGCTGAGGTGAGGACGTGATCGACCGGCACAGACGTCGTTCGGGCACCGCCACCCTCTCGGTCATCGGTCTGGTCCTGATCTGTCTGACACTGCTCATCAGTGGGTGTGGGGATCTCTCGTTGTTGAGCCCCCGGGAGCCGGTGACGGTCCGCTTCGCCCACGCCGGTGACGCCGGTTACTATGTCCCGTTGGTAGAAGCCTTTCAGCAGGAGCACAAGCACATCACCATTGAGCTGGTGACACCGTCCATGGTCGGATTCGGGCAGTTTTCCGAGCTGGACGTGTTGGTGGTCCCGCAGTTCGCCCTCAACTTCCTGTTAGATGCCGGATATCCGATTGATCTCGGCACGTTCATGGCCGAGGACGCGGACTTCCGGCTGGAGGACTTCTACCCGACCGGTGTGAGCCTGTTGAGCACCGGCGGACAGCGCTGGGCGGTCCCTTACATGGCTGACCTGCTGGTGATGGCCTACAACAGGGATCTGTTCGACCGCGCCCAGGTTCCCTATCCCGATCCGGATTGGACGTGGGAGGGCTTTCTCGAGCGGGCCGTGAGCCTGACCGATCGCACGGAAGGCATCTTCGGGTATGCGACCTACCCATCGGGTCAGCTCAGCATGTATGAGGCGATGGTCTTGATGTATCAGCAGGGAGGTCGGCTCTTCGACGACCTGGATGAGCCGACGACGATGACCATCAACGATCCCAACAATGTCCTCGCGATGCAGTGGTACGCCGATCTGATCCACAGGCATGGGGTCGTCCCGGGGCCCGGAGAGCGGCGGATCCCCTATCCGCAGACCGGTATCGAGACCGGCAGGTACGCGATGTGGATGGGCTGGCTGTCCGACATCGAGACGTGGCAACAGGATCGCGGAGCCGGGTCGCTGAACATCGGTGTCGCGCCGATGCCGAGGGGACCTCAGCCCTTGACCATCGGCACGGTTTACGGCATCGTGATCTCGTCGCAGACCTCTGATCCGACCGCATGTTGGGAATGGGTCAGCTACATCAGTCAGCAGCCGCCACCGGCTCTGGCCCCACTGCGACACTCGTTGATTGAGGGCGATGCAGCGGACCATGTCAACTCGGAGATCGCCGACGTGGCTCGAGCCTCCGTGCCGGTGATGATCGGGATGAACCTCGGTCCGGAGGGCCCACTCTGGAACCGGTGGGGGATCGCGATGCAGGCGTTTGGCGGTGCACTGGCGGCGATTCAGAACGGCGAAGCTGTCGGCCCGGCGCTCGATGAAGCCCAGCGGAAGCTGGATTTCTAACGAGCCGCGAGCCTGATCGCGCTGGCGGCTCACCCATAGAGCAATCTTAGCCTATCAAGGAGATGGCACGATGCCCTTAACGTTTGACTATTCACTGGAGAAGCTCCAGACTTACAGGGGGATGAACCCGCGCCCGGACGACTTCGACGCGTTCTGGGAGAAGGGACTTGCGGAGATGCGCGCGACGGATCCCGAGGTCGAGTTGGTGCCTGCCGACTATCAGACCTCGTTCGCCGACTGCTTCCATCTCTATTTCACCGGTGTGGGCGGCGCTCGCGTCCACGCCAAACTGCTGCGACCCAAGAAGATTGCCGAGCTCTGCCCGGCTGTGCTGATGTTCCACGGCTATTCGGGGGACTCCGGGGGATGGACCGACAAGCTGGGCTATGTCGCCGAGGGCTATGTTGTGGCGGCGCTCGACTGTCGGGGGCAGGGCGGACGCTCCGAAGATGTCGGTGGGGTCACCGGCTGGACGCTGCGTGGGCACATCATCCGTGGGTTGGATGATGCGCTCGCCGGACGGCCCGAGAAGCTGCTCTTCCGCGACATCTTCCTGGACACCGCGGCCCTTGCCAAGATCGTGATGGAGATGGACGAGGTCGATGCGACGCGGGTGGGGGCGACGGGGGGGAGCCAGGGCGGTGCCCTGACGGTGGCGTGCATGTCCCTGGAGCCGCGGATCCAACGTGCGGCTCCGGTCTTTCCCTTCCTGAGTGACTACAAGCGGGTCTGGGATATGGACCAGGACAAGGATGCCTATGCCGAGCTGCGCGAGTATTTCCGCAAGTTCGACCCTACCCACGCACGTGCTGAGGAGATCTTCACAGCGTTGGGCTACATCGACATCCACCATCTTGCTCCGCGCACCCGGTCCGAGGTGCTCTGGTTCACGGGCCTGATGGACACGATCTGCCCTCCCTCAACGCAGTTCGCGGCGTACAACGCGATCACCTCGAACAAGTCGATGGTCATCTACCCCGATTTCGGACACGAGGGATTGCCGGGGGCTGATGATCGGATCTTCCAGTTTATGAGAAGCATGTAACCCATCACAGGAGACAATTCATGACTCAGAATAACGACCGACGAGAGGAACTGCTGGCCCTCTATGCCGATTTGCGCGTCGCGGATGTCCGCGATGGTATGGACTGGATGATGCGTCACCACTATGGCTCGATGGTGCCCGAGATTCGCCCCCTGTGGCGCACGCGGGCCGTGGGGATCGCTCGAACGGCGCGTTATCTCCCCTATCGGGGTGAGGTGCCCAAGATGACGCCCGAGGAGTACACCGAGTGGTCCGGTTGGTACTACGGTAATGTGTGTACCTATCCCTGGATTGCGGCGATTGAGAAGGGGGACTTCTGCGTTATCGACCAAAGCGGCGTCAATGCCGGCCTGATGGGGTCCAATAACGCGATGGACGGCCTCATCAATGGGGCCACCGGCTACGTGACCAACGGCGGCGTGCGCGACAC
>JAXGUU010000173.1:0-8497 GCA_040774145.1 Anaerolineae bacterium | reverse complement strand
GCCGCAATCTCGACTTAGCGGCGTTACTTCACGCGCACGCGAAGCACTGCGATCCCGACTTAGCGGCGTTACTTCACGCGCACGCGAAGCACTGCGATCCCGACTTAGCGGCGTTACTTCACGCGCACGCGAAGCACTGCGATCCCGCCTTAGCGGCGTTACTTCACGCGCACGCGCCAACCGGCCTGCAGGTAGTCCGGATCTCGTGGCAGGCCACGACTCTCCCAAAGGTGGGCGTTCCAGTCCCAGAACTGCTCACGCTTGAGGCCGTGGCGCGAGATCAGTCCCCACACCGTGTCGCTGGCCCTCACCGTGACGTAGACCGGCTGCGCGACCGTGGCGGCGCTCACCGGTGCGCTGAGGTTGCCGTCATCTCGGATGGGAACGCGCCCGTCGGTCTCCAGGCAGGCGATGTTAACGGCTTGGAGCATCGGCCACAGCGCCTTCTCCGTGTTGGCTGCGTGGAAGATGCTGAAGAAGTCTGTGCCGTGCCGTGCGACGCCCTCCACCCACGGGATGAAGTTCTCCGGGAGGATCTCCTCACCGTTGATACCGTGGCGGGGCGATAAAACGGGATAGACCTGGGGGGTTTTGTCCCAGATCAAACTCAGATCCCCCAGTCCCTGATAGATGTCCTGGTCGATCATCTGCGTCGCATCGTCCGACCAAGCCGAGAAGCAGAGGGGCATCCATCCCCCTTGGCATATCGGGACGATGGCCTCCAGGGCTGCCGAGTGGGGCAGATACGGTAGCGGGGGCGAGGCCAGCAGCAGACGATCTCTGGGGATCTCGACGTTGATCAGCGCTTCGGTCAATCTGTGGGCGAGGGTCCCTTCGCCCGTCGTCGCGGGCGCCGAGAGCGCTGCCGCCCGTTCCGGTGTGAGAAAGAGCACGACAGCCTCGTAGCCGCGACTCAGCGCCTCCACCACGGCCCTCTGAGCCTCTTGAGGAGCTCGTGCTGTCAGCTCAACCCAAGCCAAGGGGATGATGCCCAGAGAGCGTGTGCGCTGCATCATCTCGCGCGCCGTCTCCGGGTAATAGATCGGTCCGTGCCCCACCTTGATCAGGAGGTGCGTGCCACCGATCCGCGTTGCCATCTCCACAGCCCGCTCAAAGTCGTGGGAATACGCGAGCCAGATACCTTTGCCACACAGATATGCCATCTATCTCTCCATCCGGTCAATTCCTCGATTATAGTCCTCCTCGGTTAGACGGCAAGGAATCGGTATGACTGAGGCCTTGACAACCATCGCCGGCTCTTTACAATGAGCAGTACGTGTCCGTGGGCCACGACCGGATGTCTTAGTGCTTAGGGGGAACCGATGCGACTCGATGGGCGTGCGCCTGATGCACTTCGCCCGCTGACGATTGAGCTCTCGCCGCACAAGGCGTGCGCTCGGCCGTCGACATCCAGCGTGAGGTGTTGAGGTGCGTTGGTATCGAACGCTGACGCGCAGCCAGCGCTGGATCTTGTTCTCCTTAGCGTCGGCCCTGGTCCTGGTCATCGCGCTCTTCGCCTGGAGCATCTGGTCGACGCATCAGGCTGAGGCCCAGGAAGACGACCTATCCGACGCCGGGGAGCCATCGCCGACCGCGACGGTCACGCGAACGGCTGCGCCGACCCGCGAGCTCTCCCCCACGTCGACGCCGCCCCCGGCGACTGAAGAGGTCGCCGCGTTTGATGTCTTTCGCGCAGGTGTGATCGCTCAGAGGGTCGCTGATGCTCGCGAGTCCCGCACCCGCTGGGGCACGCCGCTCACGGTGGTCGATCAGACCGGCATGGCCAGGGTGCTCTACGCCCACTATGAGGAGAATCCCCCGCTCGCGATGCGCCTTCAGCCCGTCCTGGAAGCACTGAACCTCTGGGATGGGGACAGCCTGCGCCTCGATGTGGTGGGCCAGGCCGAGGAGACGGCGGCCCTCTACGTACCCGAGTTGGAGGAACTCTATCTGCGCCGCGATTGGGATGGGTCGATTGACACGCTGGAGCTCCAGCTTGCCTATGGCTACGCTCGCGCGTTGCCCGATCAGTTCGGCGATCTCAGCACGCTGTTGGATGGGGCGACCTCGCTTGACCTCCAGATCGCGCTGGCAGCTGTGGCAGAGGGGGAGGCCATGGTCTCGGTCTGGTTGCTCAAGGATGCGGTGCCGTCCGATCCCTCTGCGGTGTCTGCTGACGCCGAATCGCTGCGTGCCTCGGTTGCACCGGTGGTCTGCCCACGCTGGCAGGACCCTGACCCATGGGTGGACGAGCTCTCCTGTCTGGCCTTTGATGTCGGTGTGCCTTTCGTGACAGCTCAGTATCAGGCGGGGGGCGTGGAGGCGATGGATGAGATCGTGCTCCGTCCACCACGCTCCACAGAGCAGCTGCTGCACCCCGAGCGCTATGCTGCATCCGATGAGCCCCACGTGATCGCGCCCCTGGAGCCCCGACTTGGCGCGGATTGGCGTCTGCAGGTCAGCGAGACGTTGGGTGAGGCGTTGATGAGCCGTGTTCTTGCAGCGTGGGGTCGCGAAGAGGCGCCCGAGGCGCCGGCGCCGGCATGGGGCGGAGACCTGTTACAGGTGTGGGAAACGCAGGAGGATGATCCGTCCGCGAGAGACAGGGTCGCCGTCTGGCAGATCGACCTCGACGATGTACGTGCCGCTCTTCGATTTACCTCAGAGCTCCAAGAGCTGCTCCCGCAGGCGCTTTTCGGCGGGCGAGTGATGCGCACCGATGTCCCGGAGTCGCTGATTGGGGGCCACTGGTGGGCCGGAAGGGCGGGCGCGGTCACGCTTCAGCGGCGTGCTAACCAGGTGCGCCTGGTCTGGGGCAGCGACCCCGATGTGGTCGAATACGTCGGCGTGGCGGCGGTGCCCTGACGCGCCGCTCAATGCCGGAGATCCGCGGGTGAGATCGACTGACCTCCGCGCCGGGGGCCACTGGCGAGTCGCTTTCGGGGAAGCGATCGTGCTCTTGGGCTTGTTGGCTACAGGCGCATTGGGGGCCTGGACGCTCTGGACCTTGGGGAGCCGCTTTCATCGCTTGATCTACACCTCTCGCGAGCTGGAACAGCTTCCCGAGCAACCGGTCGCCATCGTGTTTGGGGCCGGGTACTGGCCGAGCGGTGCGTTAAGCCTGATCCTTCAGGAACGCTTGGATGCCGCGATCGAACTCTACGAGACCGGTCGTGTGGAGAAGCTGCTCTTCAGCGGTGACAATCGCGTCGTCGACTACAACGAGCCCGCGCGGATGCGCGAGTATGCCCTGGACCAGGGTGTGCCGGACGAGGATATTGTGCTCGACTATGCCGGGCGTCGGACCTATGATACCTGCTATCGTGCGCGCGAGATCTTCGGCGTGCACGAGGCCGTGTTGGTCACACAGCGCTACCATCTGCCGCGCGCCCTGGAGACGTGCCGCGGCTTGGGGCTCGACGTGGTGGGCTTGAGCGCCAATCGCTATCGCCATCGCGGCACCTACCTGATCCGCTACCGGTTGCGCGAGATCCCGGCCCTCTGGCTGGCCTGGTGGCAGGTCTATGTCACCCGTCCGCAGCCGGTGTTGGGCGAACCGTTGCCCATTTTCTGACAGCAGACACATAAGTTGGACCTCGCAAGGAGAATATGACGTATGACATCAGCCTATGGTTTTGAGTTGCTCGAGGAGCAGGAGATTCCTGAGCTCAATACGCTCGCCAAACGCTACCGCCACACGAAGACCGGCGCTGAACTGCTATCGTTGGAGAACGCCGATGAGAACAAGGTGTTCGGTATCACCTTCCGCACGCCGCCGCCCGATTCCACCGGGTTGCCGCACATCATGGAGCACGCCGTGCTCTGCGGATCACGCAAGTATCCGGTCAAGGAGCCGTTCGTAGAACTCATGAAGGGGTCGTTGAACACTTTCTTAAACGCGATGACCTTCAGTGACAAGACCTGCTACCCCGTGGCAAGCCAGAACTTGCAGGACTTCTACAACCTCATGGAGGTCTACCTCGATGCCGTCTTCTTCCCGCGCATCACGCCCGAGATCCTGGAGCAGGAGGGCTGGCACTACGAGCTGGACGATCCCGATGCCCCGTTGTCATACAAGGGTGTGGTCTTCAATGAGATGAAGGGGGCCTATGCATCGCCGGAGAGCCTGGTGGCGCGCTACAGCGAGCAGTCGCTCTTCCCCGATAACGCCTACGGCTTCGATTCGGGCGGCGACCCCGAGGTTATCCCGCAGCTGACCTACGAGCAGTTCAAGGCCTTCCACGCGACCTACTATCATCCCGGCAACGCGCGCATCTTCTTCTATGGGGATGACGATCCCGAGGAGCGGCTGCGCTTGGTTGCAGCGTATCTCGATGATCCGGCGTGGGAGGCGCAGCCGAACGGGGTGGGCGACGTCGCCGAACGCAGCGTTATTGAGCTGCAGCCGCGCCTTGAGACACCGCGGCGCTTGACCTACCCCTATCCCGTGGGGGAGGAGCAGGCACCCAAGTCGATGATCACGGTGAACTGGCTGCTGCCTGAGAACAGTGACCCCACGTTGACGCTGGCGTTGGGCATTCTCTCCTATGCCCTCATCGACACCCCGGCTTCACCCCTGCGCAAGGCTCTGATCGATTCGGGTCTGGGCGAGGACGTGATCGGCGGCGGGCTGGATGACTCGTTACGCCAGCTCACCTTCTCCGCCGGGCTCAAGGGCGTCGATCCGGACAACGTCGAACGTGTTGAGGCGCTGATCCTGACGACGTTGGAGGAACTGGTGCGCGACGGGATCGAGCGCGAGACGCTTGAGGCTGCCATCAACACCGTGGAGTTCCGGCTGCGCGAGCAGAATACCGGTCACTACCCGCGTGGCCTCTTCGTGATGCTCCAGGCACTGACGACGTGGCTGCACGATGCTGATCCCTTCGTCTCGATCGCTTTTGAGGGCCCGTTGCAGACGGTCAAAGATCAGTTTGAGACCGGGGAGCGCATCTTCGAGGCTCTGATCGAGCAGCACCTGCTGCACAATGACCATCGGGTGACCGTGATCCTCACGCCTGATCCCGAGCTTCAGGACCAACAGGACGCGGCTGAGAAGGCGCGGCTGGCTGCCGCCAAGGCTGGTATGAGTGGGGACGAGCTGTCCACCGTGATCGAACGCGCCAAGCGTCTCAAGGCGCTGCAGGAGCAACCTGACGCGCCCGAGGCGTTGGCGGCGATCCCCAGTTTGGGGCTCGACGACCTGGATCCCGAGCCCAAGCAGGTGCCCTCCGCGGCGCTGTCGCTGGACGGGGTCCCCGTGCTCTATCACGACCTTTTCACCAACGGCATCCTCTATCTCGATCTGGGTTTCGATCTCCGCGTCCTGCCGCAGGACCTACTGCCCTATACCGAGCTGTTCGTCTCCGCCCTGCTGGAGCTCGGCACGGAGAGCGAGGACTTCGTCAAGCTCACGCAGCGCATCGGTCGCCGGACCGGCGGCATCTCACCCACGAACTTCATCTCCACGGTGCGCGATTCAGGCGCGACCGCGGCGTGGACCTTCCTGCGGAGCAAGGCGACGACCCACCAGGTCGCGGACTTGCTCGCGATCCTGCGCGATATCCTGCTGACGGTCAAGCTTGACAATCAGCCACGCTTCATGCAGCTGCTGTTGGAGAAAAAGGCGCGCGAGGAGGCCGGTTTGGTCCCCGGTGGGCATCGCGTGGCGATCACCCGGCTGCGCGCCAAGTTCAATGAGGCCCACTGGGTGAGCGAGCAGGTCAGCGGGCTCTCCTACCTCTTCACCTTGCGCAAGCTGGTCGATGAGGTGACCTCCGATTGGCCGAGCGTGTTGGAGAAGCTGGAGGCCGTGCGGGGCCTGTTGATCAACCGCCGTGCGTTGCTCTGCAACGTCACCGTGGATGCTGAAGCCTGGGCCGGGATCGCGCCGCAGCTGGGCGCCCTCCTGACCGTTATACCGGAGGGCCCGTCTGAGCCTGCGACCTGGTCGCCGACCTATGATGTCTCGCCCGAGGGGTTGACCTTGCCGGCGAACGTCAACTACGTGAGCAAGGGGGCCAACCTCTTCGAGCTGGGCTACCGGCGTCATGGATCGACGGAGGTGATCTCTCATTATCTCCGCAGCACGTGGCTCTGGGAGCGGGTGCGCGTCCAGGGTGGGGCCTACGGCGGATTCTGCGTCTTCGATCCCCATGGCGGGGCCTTCGGCTACGTCTCCTATCGCGACCCGAATCTGCTCCAGACGCTGGACATCTATGACGCGACCGCGACCTTCCTGGAGACGGTTGATCTCTCGCAGGAGGAGTTGGTCAAGGGCATCATCGGCGCCATCGGCAACATCGATGCCTACCAGCTGCCTGACGCCAAGGGGTTCAGCGCCCTTTCACGCCACCTGATCCGCTACACCGACGAGGAGCGACGACAGTATCGAAGCGAGCTGCTGGCGACGACGGTCGACGACTTCCGGGCCTTTGCCGAGGTGGCACGCGCCGTTGCTGCCTCGGGGCGCGTCGTGGTGGTCGGCTCTCCGGCGGCGATTCAGGCGGCGGAGGCCGAGCGGGCGCTGGGATTTGAGATCACCAAGGTGATGTGAACGAAGGACAAGGCACACGAAGCTGATAAGGAGGGGGGAATCTATGACCTGGCCTACACGTGAGGAAGCTTGGGAACTACTGACAGAGTACACGAAGACACCCAACCTGCTGCACCACGCCCTGGCGGTTGAGGCGGGCATGCGCGCCTACGCTCGCCGTTTCGGCGAGGACGAGGAGCGCTGGGGCATCGTGGGCCTGATCCACGACTTCGAGTATGAGAGATATCCGGACCTGGGTCCCGAGGGGCATCCTTTCAAGGGCACCGAGATCCTGCGCGAGAAGGGATGGCCCGAGGAGCTGATCCGGGGTGTGCAGGCGCATGCGCCGGACCTGACCGGGGTCACCTTGGAGACGAACATGGAGAAGGCGATTTACGCCGTCGATGAGCTCACAGGGTTGATCGCCGCGGTGGCCCTGGTCCGTCCCAGCAAGTCGATCCTCGACGTCAAGGTGAGCTCGGTGAGGAAGAAGTGGAAGGACCGCGGTTTCGCCGCCGGCGTGAAGCGCGAGGACGTGGAGACCGGGGCCGAGATGCTGGGCGTGCCGTTGGCCGAGCACATCGGTGTGGTCCTGGCGGCTATGCAGGAGATCGCCGAGCCGTTGGGTCTCGCAGGTTAGCACCGGATGGATCCCCGATGCAACCTGACGGTCATCGGGGGTAGTCCGAAGGAGGAGGAGCATGACGTGGTATCGCGCTCACCCGGGTCGCAAGCTGTTGCTGGTCATGCTTCCCTTTCTCCTCCTCAGTGCCGGTCCGCGCGCCGTGGGCGGCGCTACGGGCGACCGCCCACCGGCACCCGACTCGATCGAGACCGCAGCGGTAGATGACGCTGCGGTCTTTTCGACGACCACGATCTCGATCCCGACCTATCCCTACGCCGCTTACCTGACCGACGCTGACAACGCCGTCTATGGGATGACCTACCCGGTCCTTGACTGGGGGCGTTACAACGCCTCCAATCCGGTGCCGGTGCCCAAGACCTATCAAGTGCTGGTTCTGGAGAATGCCTATCTCAAGGTGACGCTGCTGCCCGAGCTGGGCGGGCGCCTCTACCAACTCATCGACAAGGCCACCGGTCAGAACCAGCTCTACCAAAACCCTGTTATCAAGCCGACGTCCTGGGGCCCGCCCGAACAGGGCTGGTGGCTGGCGGTCGGCGGTATCGAATGGTGTCTGCCGGTCGACGAGCACGGCTACTTCTCGGGCGTGCCGTGGGCCTGGGACGTGGTTTCCTCGACCGCCGGCGTGACGGTCACCGTGCACGCGCCCACCGGCGGTGCCGCGAAGGTGAACGCCGCCGTGAGCGTCTTTCTGCCGTCGGACCGCGCCTATGTCGCCGTCGAGCCCTATCTGGAGAACCCGACAGCTGCGCCCGTCGACGTCAAGTTCTGGCTCAATGCGGCTCTCGCCCCGGGGGCGGCGAACGCGCCGACGGAGGGCCTCTCCTTCATCCTCAACGCCCCGGAGATGGCGGTGCACTCGACCGGCGATGCGCGTCTGCCCGGCGCCTACCCGACGATGCCGACGGCGCCGGACGATCGCTTCACCTGGCCCGTCTATCAGGGCGTCGACTACAGCGCGCTGCGTAACTGGAACGAATGGCTGGGGTTCTTCGAGTATCCCCAGGCGGTGAGGGGCTTTGCCGGTGTCTACGACCGCCTGCAGGGTGCGGGTGTCACGCGTGTCTTCCCGCACGAGGTCGCCGTGGGCAGCAAGGCCTTCGCGGTGGGCTGGGCCCACGCCCTCGACTGGCGCACGTGGACCGACGGCACCAGGTCAGGCGGCGTCGAGCTCCACGGTGGGCCGGCGCCCACCTTCTGGGACACGACACGGATCGACCCCCATAGGCATCTCGCCTGGCGTGAGGTCTGGTACCCCGTTGCCGCGCTGGGTGACCTTACCGCTGCGACCGAGGAGGCGGCGCTGCGCGTCACCGTCT
>JAXGUU010000172.1:0-8521 GCA_040774145.1 Anaerolineae bacterium | reverse complement strand
TGTCGTCGTCTTCTGTGATGCGCGCCAGGATGGCTGCCACGGTGAGCCCGGGATCGGTGCTGAAGAAGACGGTGTAGTCTTCCGCCTGGGCCAACTGCTTTGCCACCGCGGGCAGGGCAGCCAGGCCAGGCGAGTCTTGAAGGAGGCCCTGTTCGGTGCGTACGGAGATCTTGGTGGTGCCCGCGCCGGTTGCGGTCAGCTCGCGCGGCGTGCCCGTGGCGACCACCTTGCCGGCCAGCAGGATGGCCACCCGGCCGGCCATCTTCTCCGCCTCCGCCATGTCGTGGGTCGCCAGGATGATCGTCGTACCTTGCGCCTGCAGCTCCTGGATCAGCGCATGCAGCTCCGCGCGCGACTCAACGTCGAGGCCTGCCGTGGGCTCGTCCAGGAAGAGCACCTGTGGCTCGTGAGCCACCGCCAGCGCCAACGCCAGTCGGCGCTGTAGGCCCGTCGAGAGATCTGCGTACCGCACGTCATACTTGGCCGCCAGACCGAGCCGGTCCAGGAGGTCGTAGCGCGGCGCCACGCCGTGGTAGGCGCAGAAGAACCGCATCGCCTCAGCCACGCTCATGTTGGCCGGCAGTCCCGACGTCTGAAGCTGGACACCAACGACATGACGCAGTTTCCGCCCGTCCCGACTCGGATCGAGGCCGAGGACATCGAGGCTACCCGCCGTCGGTTCCCGCAGCCCTTCGAGGCACTCCAGCGTGCTCGTCTTGCCCGCACCGTTCGGCCCCAGCAGTCCAAAGATCTCCCCGATCTCGACGCTGAAACTGATCCCGTCAACGGCGACGAAGTCACCATACAGCTTCCGAAAGTCCTTGACCTGAATCGCTTGATCTGCCATCAAACCTTCCCTCCTTGTCTCACCTGCATCCAGTATAGCGACAGGGAGGGCACAGGTCATCACTAGGGTGGGTGAACCGTGCGGGTGATCCATACCGCGTCGGGGGGATAGGCTATCGCATCACCCATCCTCCGGACGGGTGACAGGGGGATAGGGAGGGATGCATCTTCGGGCTGGAGAGGGCGGGCCGGCCTAGAGTAAGCCGAGTTCGACGGCGCGCACGGCAGCCTGCGCGCGGCTGCGCACACCCAGCTTCTCGTAGATGTGCTTGGCGTGCGTTTTCACGGTGTTGATCGAGACAAAGAGACGATCCGCGATGGCCTGATTCGTCAACCCCTCGGCCATCAGCGCGAGCACCTCAAGCTCTCGATCGGTCAACGGTTCAGGCAGGTCCGGCGACGAGCGGGCACCTTCTTGGGACGCCGCAGCGAGGCGCTCGGCGTCCCCCGCCTCCGTCGATGAGGCGTCACCGACTGGCCCGGCGTCGCCGATGTCCAGGAGCCGGGCGGCAAACGCGACGCGGGGAGCCAACGCCTTGAGCAATGTACGCACCGGCGCGCCTTCATCCAGGAAGACCCGCACGTAACCCTCCGGCTCACCAAGGGCCAACGCCCGGGTCAGCGAGGTCAGCGCCGCTTCCTCTTCGCCTTGGGCATGAAGAGCCACGGCCTCCAGGGTCAGCGCCTCGATGATGCGGTCGCAGCGTCCGGTGCGTTCAGCGCCTGTCAGCAGCCGCGACAGCCGGCCCCGCGCCTGCTCCGGGGACCCTTGTGCGATCAGGACCCTCACGAGGATCAACACATAGGGCTCCATGACCGAGGGAATCTCGCCCTCCTGGGGCAGCTCAAACATCGCAGCCCAGGCCGCAGCCGTCTCCACATCCCCGACCCGTACCGCAATCAGAGCTCGATAGGCTTCGATCGAGGGCACGGCCCACTCCATCTTGAACAGTTGCGAGGTCGCCATCAGCGCACCCAACCGCTCTCGAGCCCGATCGGGGGCTCCCCGCGCCAGATCGATGCATGCCAGACCGACGTAGCCCCCGAGCAGGATCTCCCAATGTGACCATGGCTTACCTAGGTCGATACCCTGCTGCAGGTGATCGGCGGCGTGATCCAACTCATTCCATTGATAGAGCAGCGTGCCCAGCCCAACGTAGGCCACCCCCGACAGAGGAGACGGGATGCCGTGTCGCGCTACCTCTCGCAGCGCCTCGCGATAGATCGCTGCGGCCTCTCGTAGACGCCCCTGGACCACGGTGAGCTGCGCCAGATGGCTGATGGCCAGCGGCAGCAAGTGGTGGTTTTCATCCTTACGCAGCAGGCCAATCGCCTCGTCGAACCTCGCCAGCGCCGCCTCCGTCTCGCCGCCGAACTCCTTGGCGAGCGCCAGGTTGAAGGCAGAGATACCCTGAACGGCCAAACGATGGTTGAAGATGCCCCGCTGCACGTCGTCACCCAGATACGCGAGCGCCTTCTCACTGTACACCATGACATTCGCCAGGTCCGCGCGGTTGAAGGAGAGAGTCGCTCGCACACACGAGATCTCAGCCAGGGCACCGCGTTGCTCAACCGATAGCCCCGCAGGCGCATCGAATGCCGTCGCCCGCGCCCCAATCAGCCGCTCCACATCCTGTAGATGCGGCTCAACGGCGTCCTGTCCTCCCGTTGCCAACAGCGCCCACGCCATGGCCATGCTCAGATGCCGGTCCTCGCTCACCACCGCGTCGGGAAGCCGCCCCAGCCAACCCAACAGCGTCCGTAGCTCGCTACGATCGAACATATCCAAGAGGACGCGCTCGATGAGCTCCTTGGCCCAGCCATAGTCCTCAGCCTGCAGCGCGTGCTCCACCGCCTCTGACACGTCGTTGTGGGCGACAGACCACTCGCTTGCTTGGCGATGGAGCGCGGCGATGGTGACAGCATCGTGGTCCTCCGCCAACCTCACGCGCAGGAAATCGCGGAAGAGACGATGATAGCGATACCAGCGCCGTTCTCGATCGAGGGGCATCACGAAGAGGTTGTCACGCTCCAGCGCCGCCAGCGCGGCCTGACCGTCCTCTCGGCCCGTGATAGCGTCACACAGGGATCCGCACATCCGCTCCAGAATGGAGGTGGTGAGCAGGAAATCGCGCCGTTCCGCCGGCTGACGCGCCAGGATCTCCTGGGCGAGGTAGTCGAGGATATAGCGGTGCCCGCCGGAAAACGTCGTGAGGAACGCGCCGACGTCAGGCGCCCCCTGGATGGATAGGGCCGCTAACTGCAGGCCCGCGACCCAGCCCTCGGTCAGCGTCGCCAGCGTGGCAACATCCTCGGTTTGCAGCGCCAGTCCCATGACACGATTCAGGAAGTCCTCCGCCTCATCGTGGGTGAAGCGGAGCTCCGCCGCGCCGAGCTCCACCAACTGCCGGCGGGCCCGCAGTTTCGCCAGCGGAAGTGGCGGATCCGAGCGTCCCGAGAGGATCAGGCAGATATGCTGGGGCAGCTGCTCCAGCAGGAAACACAGCCCGTCGTGAATGGCTGCGTCGGAGATTTCATGATAGTCATCGAGGATCAGGACCGCCGAGTCCTCCGTGGCGACGAGGACATTGAGGAGCTCGATGAGCACCCCCTCGATGGGCGGCGGCTGAAGCGACTGCAGCATCGTACGCACTGTCTCCCAACGCCCGGGCCACAGCTCCTCCAACGCCGCAACAACGTACGACCAGAACCGGAACGGATCATCATCTCGCGCGTCAAGCGAGACCCAGCCCACACGCGGCTGCCGCCGGCGAATCCAGGTGCTGAGCAGCGTGGACTTTCCAAAGCCGGCGGGTGCGGAGAGCAGGACCAGCCGTGCGCGGCACGCGTCGTCAAGCCGGCGCAGCAGCCGATCCCGTGGCACAAAATCCGGGTGCGCCTGGGGCACGAAGAGCTTCGTGCGCAGGAGGCGCATTCGGGAGGTCATAGGCTGTGAGATTGCGTCTGACATACACACGTCCTGCGTGTCGCTGAACAACGGTATGCCAAAGTGTATCATGGATCGCAGCCCACACAATCATCCGGGCTGCGGGGTCCGCTGTCGGCTGACTAGCCGGGCGCCGGGGCCTCGCTGTCGGCGACGGGCCCATCGAGACAGGCCAGCCAACCATCGGACCGACCGTGGACCTCACACGACCCGCACAGCCCGATACCGCAGCGCATATGTGCCTCCCAGGATAACTGGTGCGCGACACCCCGTGCGATACAGACGCGCCCCAGCGCCTCCAACATCCCCACCGGACCGCACGCATAGAGGATGTCCGGTCGTTCCTGTGCCAGGATCATCTCAACCGCAGGCACGACCGTTCCCGTAGCGCCCACACTGCCGTCCTCCGTCGTCACAGCCACACGACCGCCCGCCGCGTTCAGATCGTCCACCAGGAGCAGCTCCTCGCCCGTCCGCGCACCCACAACGGCGGTCACATGACAGCCCGCGGCGACCGCCTCACGTGTCAGGAAGAGAAGCGGCGCCACGCCGTAACCGCCCCCCACCAGCAGTAACCGCCGTCCCGCAGGCGACGCCGGCAGACGGAATCCCTGACCCAAAGGACCACGCACCCAGACCCGATCGCCGGCCTCCAGAGCGAAGAGGGCCTCGCTGAACGGGCCGACCGCCACCACCGTCAGCGACAGCGGTGAGGCCCCAGCCAGGCTGTAGGGGCGCTCGTCCACGCCCGGCAGCCAGACCATCGCGAACTGCCCCGGCTGAGCGGGCAGGTCCCGATCGAGGATCAGGGTCTTCGTACGGTAATTGAGCGAGCGTGTCTCAACCACATCATAGCGTTGATGCATCGACATAGATTCCTCGTTTCACAGGGCCCGCCGAATCAGCCCGCGCAGGTCCTCGACATCGTCGAAGCCTAGGCCATGGGCGAAGGCCTCCAACTCCGCCGCGATCTGCCCCAGGACCTCGACGCCCCGGTACCAGACGGCGGTCCCCACGCCGATCAGGGTCGCGCCCGCCATCAGCATCTCAGCAGCATCGCGCCCCGTCGTGACGCCACCGGTGCCGATGATCGGCACGTCGACGGCGGCGGCAATCTCGGCGACACAGCGGAGCGCGATCGGCTTGAGCGCAGGCCCGGAGAGTCCCCCGACGCGATTCGACAGAACCGGACGTCCTGCCTCCGCGTCGATCACCATGCCGGGCATCGTGTTGATCGCCGTGATCGCGTCGGCCCCAGCCTCGACGACCGCCGCCGCGATGCGACCCAGATCCGGGACATTCGGCGCCAGTTTGACAGCAACCGGAATCTCCCCCACCGCACGCCGAACCGCCTCGGTGACCTCTGCGGCGCTCCGGCAGCTCGCTGCAAACGGCGTTCCGAAGTCGTCGGCCACGTTCGGGCAGGAGATATTCACCTCGATCAGGTCGGGACGGGCCATCGCGACGACCCCTGCGACCTCGCCGTATTCCTCCACCGTGCCGCCGAAGATACTCGCGAACAGCGGCACACCGAGCGGCGCCAGCTGCGCCCGCGCCTCGACCAGCAACCCGACCTCCTCATCGGCGCCCGGGTTGCTCAGACCGATCGCGTTGATCACGCCGTGGCCCCAGTCCACAGCCACCGGGTTGGGATGCCCGGCCCGAGGTCGAGGACCACAACTCTTGGTGGTCACCGCGCCCGTGCCTACCCTCGCGGCCCGCAGCAGCAAGGGGCTGCTGGTACCGAGGATCCCCGAGGCCAGCACGATGGGGTTGCGCAGGCGCAGCCCGAGGAAATCAACCATCGACCCGAACCGACCGGTAGGTTGCCGTATCGATCCTACCTGCCTCGTGGAGCGTCTTGAGCAGCTCGCTCAGCGTCAACACGGCGTGCAACTCTCGCCCATCGTCGACCAGCCGATCACGCCCGCCCTGCTCGCGATCCAGAAGCACCACGATATCGCGCACCCGCAGCCCGCTCCCCTCCATCGTGCGAATCGCCTGCAGCAGGCTGCCGCCACTCGTCACGACGTCTTCGATCGCCAGCGCGACCTGCCCCGGCTCGAAAGCCCCCTCGATGGCCTGCCCGGTTCCGTAGCCCTTGGCCTCCTTCCGCGGGTAGACCAGGGGCCGCTTGAGCTTCATCGCCAAGCCGGCCGCCACCGGCAGCGCCCCATAGGGCACCGCAGCTAGACGGTCAAACGAGAGACCCCGCGCGAGCTCCGCGTAGGCGTCCACGACCCGCTCGAAGAGCTCGGGATAGGAGATGATACGGCGCAGATCGATATAGATCGGTGAGGTCTTGCCCGAGGCCAGCGTGAACTCCCCGAAGCGCACGCAGTCGGCGTCAAAGAGGTGCAGCGCCATGTCCGCGGCGGGCTCGACAAGTCCGCGACGGGCGTTGATGGCTCTGCGCATCTCCAGGGCCGCAGCGCGCGGATCCGGCGCGTAGAGCACGCTGCGGGACACCGGAACAATGACCCCGCGACCCGCTCCATCTAGTCCTGCGTCGAGCGCCGCCTCCAGATCGCCGCCCTGGGCCCCGATCCCCGGGGCCAGGATCCAACGATCCGGCGCCAGCCGCCGCACGGCCTTCAGCGCACTGGGTTCTGTCGCCCCAACCACAAAGCCGACCGCGTCCGGCCCACCCCAAGCCTGCCCTTGTCGGGCGATGTGCTGATACAGCGGCGGCGTGCCATGGTGCTGGATCTCCAGAGCCGAGGGATTCGAGGTGTGACAGAGCAGGAACACCGCCTTGCCTTGGTAATCCAGAAAGGGGGTGACACTATCCCGCCCCAGGTAGGGGCTGACGGTGACCGCATCCGCACCGAGGCCATCGAACACCGCCCGAGCATAGGCCTTGGCCGTGTTCCCAATGTCGCCGCGCTTGGCATCCAGCAGCACGGGGACGCCATCGGGCACCGCTGCGATCACCTCGCGCAGCGCTGCCAGCCCTGCGGGGCCGGCCTGCTCGAAGAACGCGATATTCGGCTTGTAGCAGCAGACCAGATCGGCGGTCCGTTCGATGACGTCCACGCAGAAGGCCCGCAACCGCTCAGCCTCATCCGCCTCCGGCAGCAGCGTAGCGGGGATGCGCGCCGGGTCAGGATCCAGTCCCACACAGAGCAACGAGTCGTTGCTGTCAACAGACGACGTCAGTTTGTCGATAAAGCTGTCTTGCACCATAGCCTCCTTGATCATAAACCCGGCCCGTCCCACGAGGGAGCGCCCAGGACACTTGGCGCCCTACTCTCAGGCGCGCCCCAACACCGCAGCCAACAGCGCCATGCGCACGAACATGCCATTCTGAACCTGTCGAAAGTAGGCCGCCCGCGGGTCGCTGTCGACCTCGGGGTCGATCTCGCCGACGCGGGGCAGTGGGTGCAGCAACGCCATCGTCGGCTTTGCCCGGCGCATCGTCTCAGGCGTGATCCGGTAGTAGTCCTTGACCGCATCATACTGTGCCGGATCGCTGAAGCGCTCTTTCTGCACGCGCGTCACGTAGAGCACGTCCGCGTTCTCAATTACATCGTCGATCTTGTGCGTCTCGCGCACCTTCATGTTGCGGTCGATCAGTTGGTTCATCAATGACATCGGCAGGCGCAGGATCTCAGGCGAGACGAAGCGGTAGCTGACGTCGTACTGCATCAACAACCGGGTGAGTGAGTGCACCGTGCGTCCGTTCCGCAAGTCGCCCACCA
The DNA here is from genome assembly GCA_040774145.1 of Anaerolineae bacterium. Taxonomy (GTDB): domain Bacteria; phylum Chloroflexota; class Anaerolineae; order B4-G1; family SLSP01; genus PWVB01. The sequence goes on along the minus strand of JAXGUU010000172.1, from coordinate 1,027 downwards.
TCGAGACCTTCAGCCCGTCGATCCTTCCCGACTCCTCACGGATCGTGAAGAGGTCGAGCAAGCCCTGCGTGGGGTGTTCACCGGTGCCGTCGCCCGCATTGATCACAGGGACCGTCGCCGCATCCGCTGCGAGCTCTGCCGCGCCGATCTCGGGATGACGCAGCACGATCACGTCAGCATACTGCTCCAGCGTCCTGATCGTATCGGGCAGGCTCTCACCCTTGCTGACACTGCTGAACTGCACACCCTGCGTGATGGGGATCACGCCCCCACCCAGGCGCTCCATCGCCGCGATAAACGAGGCGCTGGTCCGCGTGCTGGGCTCGTAGAATAGACAGGCAAGGACGCGGCCCTTGAGCAGATCACAGGAGCCCACCCGGTCCACCATCTCACGCATCTCGTGCGCACGATGAAAGATATAGGAGAGCTTCTCACGGTCGAACTGATCCACCGAGATGACGTCCTGACCGGTCATCCCATTGCCCACGACCTGGTAGCTCGGCGTTTCCAGGGTCTCAAACAGCTTCGGCAACTCATTCACGTAGTCCATCGTTTCCCCCTCCTGTATAAGCTTTCTGCACCTTCGTCCACCACACCCGCAGAAAAAGAGCCCGCAAATGCGGGCTCTTCTGTGCACTAATCACGGGGTCGATCGCCGGGAACGACCGGTCGGGGCAACACCACCGCCCCATCCACCATCGCCGGCACCCCTCTGAACTGAACGCGCCGTACGCGCCCCCTCACCCGCATCCCCGCAAAGGGACTCCACCCGCACTTGGTGTGGAGTCCTTCATTCTCAATCGTCACGGTCGGCCCAATCTCCGCCTCGACCCACGTATCAGGCTGCTGGGGGAGCCCGTAGATCCGCCGCGGGTTGTTCGCCATCAGATCAACAAGCCTCTCCAGACTCAGACGTCCCTCAGCGACGGCGGTCAGCATCAGTGGCAGCGCCGTTTCCAGTCCCGGCACACCCGGCGGCCCCCCAGACGCACGCCGCTTCTCCTTGAGCGTATGGGGTGCGTGATCG
>JAXGUU010000171.1:0-8535 GCA_040774145.1 Anaerolineae bacterium | reverse complement strand
TGGTCTAGCGGCAGGCCGACGCAGCGCAGAATCTTCCGGGTTGCCGGGGAGTAGGAGAAGCAACCCGGAAGAGAGCAGTGGTGTCCCTTCCGGGTTGCTGAAGCCCGAGTCTGCTCGGGCCGCAACCCGGAAGAGAGCGGAAACCCGGAAGAGAGACAGGGGGTGGTGGATGACGCATGAGTGGAAGCCGCGCGTGGTTCTGGTCTGCAACGCGCACATCGATCCGGTGTGGTTGTGGGAGTGGGAGGAGGGGGCTGCGGAGGCGATCTCGACCTTTCGCACGGCAGCGGACCTCTGCGAGGCGTTCGATGGCTTCGTCTTCAACCACAATGAGGTCCTCGTCTATCAGTGGGTAGAGGAGTATGAGCCCGGGCTCTTCGCGCGCATTCAGCGCTTGGTCGACGAGGGTCGGTGGCACATCATGGGGGGCTGGTTTCTGCAGCCGGACTGTAACATGCCTAGCGGCGAGTCCTTCGTGCGCCAGATCCTGGTCGGGCGTCAGTATTTCCAGGAGAAGTTCGGCGCGCGCCCGACGACCGCCATCAACTTCGATCCTTTCGGCCACACCCGTGGGCTTGTCCAGATCATGGCCAAGAGCGGCTACGATAGCTATCTCTTCTGTCGGCCTCAGGAGCAGTGGTGCCATCTGCCCGGTGATGATTTTGTCTGGGTGGGCTATGACGGCTCCGAGGTCACCGGACACCGATCGATGACCTGGTACACGGCTCCGCTGGGTGGAGCCGGGGACAAGGTGGAGACCTGGATGCAGGAGCATCCGGACCGCGATCTGAGCCTGCTCCTCTGGGGCGTCGGTGATCACGGCGGTGGCCCGTCACGTGGCGACCTGCGTGATCTCTCCGCGTTGATGGCCGAGACCGCGGACTTTGAGATCCTGCACAGTACGCCTGAGGCCTACTTCGCCGAGCTGCGCGCGTTGCGCACCGACGACGCCGGACGCCTGGACCTCCCCCGACATGCCCAGGATATCAACCCCTGGGCCGTCGGTTGTTACACCTCGCAGGTGCGCATCAAGCAGCGCCATCGCGCGTTGGAGAATGCGCTCTACGCTACCGAGAAGATGGTGTCCACCGCAGCACTCCAGGGGATCCTGCCCTACCCCGGCGAGGAGCTGCGCTCGGCACAACGTGATCTGCTCTTCTCGGAGTTCCACGATATCCTGCCCGGTTCGTCGATACAGCCTGTGGAGGAGACATCGCTGCGGTTGCTCGACCACGGATTGGAGACGCTCTCGCGGGTTCGGGGGCGGGCCTTCTTCGCCCTTGCACAGGGTCAGCCGCGTGCGACGGATGGCGAGATCCCCATTCTCGTCTACAATCCGCACCCCTTCACCGTCAGAACCACCGTTGTCTGCGAGTTTCAGTTGGCCGACCTGAACTGGGGCGAGGCGTACACGCGGGTCACCGCCACGCGCGACGGGGAGGCGCTGCCTACCCAGGTGGAGAAGGAGCTGAGTAACATCAACACGGACTGGCGCAAGCGTGTGGTCTTTGATGCCGAGCTGGCGCCCAGCGGGATGAACCGCTTCGATTGTCGCCTCGAGCAACTCCCGCGAAGGCCGGTGCCGACGCCTGAGATCGCCGGCGACGCTCTCCGTGTTATGACCGACGACCTGGATGTCCTGATCAACGCGCGGACCGGGCTCGTGGACCGTGTCCGCGTCCACGGCGTCGATTACCTGGCGCCGGGCGCTTTCGCCCCGCTGGTCATCCGGGATCGAGAGGATCCCTGGGAGATCGAAGGCGTCAGTTTCCGCGAGGTGGTGGGGCGTTTCGAGCTGTTGAGTCCCACGGAGAGTGCTATCTTCTCCGGTGTCCGGGCGGAGACGCTGCCGCCGGTGCGCGTGATCGAGGACGGCGACGTGCGGACGGTGGTCGAGGCGGTCTTCGGCTATCGGAGTTCAAGGATCTGCATCAACTACGCGGTGCCCAAGCGCGGCACGGAGGTAGAGATCTCCGTGCGGGTGCTCTGGCACGAGAAGGATCGCATGCTCAAGCTCTCCGTGCCGACGACGATGGACGGGGCTGAGGTCTTGGGCCAGGTCGCCTACGGCGTTGGGGAATTGCCCAAGAACGGTGACGAGGCCGTCGCCCAGAAGTGGGTCGCCGTGGTGGGGGGCGACCGTGCGCTGACCTGCATCGATGATGGGATCTACGGGCTGGACTTCGCGCAGGCGGAGCCCCCACCCATGGGGGGCGAGTTGCGCCTTTCACTTGTGCGCTCGCCCGCCTATGCCGGCTATCCGATCTTCGATAGGCCTATCGTGCCGCAAGATCGCTTCACGCCCCGTGTTGATCAGGGCGAGCGACTCTATCGCTTCTGGATCAATGCCGGACCCAAAGAGGACCGGCTCTCGGCAGTGGACCGCGAGGCGCTCGTCAAGAATGAGGTGCCCTTTGCGCTGTCCTTCTTCCCGCATGGCGGCGGTATCGTGCCACAGCCGGGTGTGGTGCTCTCGGACGACGTTGTGCAGATGGCTGCCTTCAAGCACGCTGAGGAGGGCGGAGGCTACATCATCCGACTCTTTGAGCCGACCGGACAGGCGAGGGAGACGGTGCTTTCAGTACCACCACTGAACCTTGAGGCGCGGGTGGCTCTCAACGCTTTCGAGGTGAAGACCCTGTTGCTCGACGTGGAGGCCGGTGAACTGAGGGAGACCGAGCTCCTGGCATAGCCTGTGTCCGCGAGGTGTTAAGGAGATAGCATCCGATGAAAGCCATTGTTCTGATGTTCGATTCGCTCAACCGGCACTTTCTGCCGCCTTACGGCAATGACTGGGTTCATGCTCCCAACTTCGAGCGCCTGGCAGCTCGAACGGTGACCTTTGACCGCTCCTACGTCTGCTCGACGCCATGCATGCCGGCGCGACGCGATTTCCACACCGCGCGTCCCAACTTTCTCCACGCCCCCTGGGTGCCGCTGGAGCCCTTCGATGACTCGGTGCCCGAGATCCTGAGCCGGCACGGTGTCTATACCCATCTGGTCAGCGATCATTACCATTACTGGGAGGACAACGGGCACTACTACAACACCCGCTATGACACGTGGGAGTTTCTGCGAGGTCAGGAGGGGGATCCTTGGATCGGTTTGGTGGGCGAGCCTGACATTCCCCCGAATATCAACAAGAAGGGTCGTCGGCAGGATTGGGTCAACCGACCCCATATCGCTGAAGAGGAGGATCTGCCGACGACCCGGACGGTGCAGGCGGGGCTGGACTTTATCCATCGCAACGCCGCGGCGGATCATTGGCTGCTGCATATCGAAGCGTTTGATCCCCACGAGCCTTTCTTCGTTCCGCAGAAATACCTCGATCTCTACGAGGATGCCTATGTAGGCCCGGTCTTCGATTGGCCCGCCTATGCCGCTCGCACAGACGAGACCGACGAGGAGATCCACCATCTACGGGTGCAGTACGCGGCATCCGTGAGTATGTGCGACGCCCGGCTCGGCGAGGTGTTGGATCTGATGGACGATCTGGCTCTGTGGGAGGACACGATGCTCGTGGTCTGGACCGACCACGGACACATGCTGGGCGAGCACGATCTCTTCGCCAAGAACTACCAGCCGTGGTATGAGGAACTCTCTCATACCCCGCTCTTCGTCTGGGATCCTCGTTCTGCACGGCAGGACGTGCGGTGTGACGCACTGGTGCAGCCGGCGCTCGATCTGGGGCCGACGCTTCTCGACTACTTCGGCGTGGCGCCTACGCCGGATATGTTGGGCCACTCGCTGACTGAGACGCTGGCGCAGGACACGCCGGTGCGCGAGGCGGCGCTCTTCGGTAACTTCGGGCACCACGTCAACGTCACGGATGGGCGCTACACTTACTACCGGGCGCCGGTGTCGGATAACCAGCCGCTCTACGCCTACACCCTCCAGACGGCTCGGGAGCGACCCGCGCTGATCGAGCAGAGCGTCGTCCCCGATGTGACCTTGGCGGCGCCTTTGAGCTTCTCGAAAGGTATGCCGGTGCTGCGCTTTGCTGTCCCCGGTCCGAGCAGCCCGGCGCAGTTCGGGACGCAGCTCTATGACGTCCTGGAAGATCCCAAGCAAGCGTGCCCGTTGGAGGATCCGGAGATCGAACAACAGATGATCGACCATATGCTCAGGTTGATGCGGGCCTGCGATGCGCCGGAAGAGCAATATCAACGACTGGGTCTGGACGCGAAAGAAGGAGTGTGAGCATGGGTTTTTCGTGGGAGTTTCCGTATAAGGCACAGCGCATGCCGATCCTGGCACAGAACGTCGTGGCGACGTCGCAGCCGTTGGCTGCCGAGGCCGGGCTAAACGCGCTACGTAAGGGCGGCAACGCGGTGGATGCAGCTCTGGCGACGGCGATCACGTTGACAGTCGTGGAACCGACGAGCAATGGGATCGGGAGCGACGCCTTCGCGATCGTCTGGGATGGGGAGCGACTGCAGGGGTTGAACGCCTCGGGTCGCTCGCCCAAAGCCCTGACGTCGGATAAGTTCGTGGGGATGGCGGCCATGCCGTCCCTCGGCTGGGACCCGGTGACGGTGCCCGGCGCCGTCAGCGCGTGGGTGGCCCTCTCCGAGCGTCTGGGACGGCTGCCCTTTGAGGAGCTCTTCGTCGACGCTGTGCGCTATGCGCGGGACGGCTATCCGGTCTCGCCGATCACCGCCCGAGGTTGGGCCGGCGCCGCCCAGCGCTACGCGGCGTTTCCCTCGTTTGTGGAGACCTTCTTGCCGGGGGGACGTGCGCCGCGAACAGGTGAACGCTTTTGCTCGCCGGATCACGCGACGACGCTCGAAGCCATCGCTGCGACGCGGGGCGAGGCCTTCTATCGCGGCGACCTGGCGGAGAAGATTGTCGAGCACGCCCGGGCGACCGGGGGGTTGATGTCGATGGATGACCTCGCCGCGCACGAGGCGGAGTGGGTCGCGCCGCTCTCGGTCGGCTATCGGGGCTACCGGCTGCACGAGATCCCGCCTAACGGTCAGGGGCTGGCGGCACTGATTGCACTGGGCATCCTCGACCATCTCCATATCGCCCAGTATCCCGTGGACTCCGCTGACAGCGTTCATCTGCAGGCCGAGGCGATGAAGCTGGCGTGGGCCGAGGCCTACCGCCATATCGCCGATCCGGCGTGGATGGAGGTGTCGCCTGAGGCGCTGCTCGACGATGAGTTCCTGGCGGCGCGCGCGGAGACGGTGGATATGGCGCACGCCGGGCACCCGACCTCCGCCTTGCCCGTCAGCCCTGATACCGTCTACCTCACAGCTGCCGATGCCGAGGGGATGATGGTCTCCTACATCCAATCCAACTATATGGGCTTCGGATCGGGGATCGTGATTCCCGGCACCGGCATCTCGCTGCAGAACCGTGGGGCGTGCTTCCGCACCACGCCGGGTCATCCCAACCGGGTGGCCGGGGGCAAGCGGCCCTTCCACACGATCATCCCCGCCTTCGTGACGCGCAAGGGCGAACCCGTGATGAGCTTTGGTGTGATGGGCGGCGCGATGCAGCCGCAGGGTCACGTGCAGATGATGGTCCGCATCTTCGACTACGATCAGAATCCTCAAGTCGCCTCGGATGGTCCGCGCTGGTTCGTCGACGAGGATCAGAGCCTCTCGCTGGAGGTTGGGGTCGATCCGAGTGTCGTCGACGATCTACGCGCCCGCGGGCATAAGCTCCTTGCCGAGCAGTCGCCCGGACGCTTTGGCGGCGCCCAGCTCATCTACCGGCTCGACAGTGGCTATTGCGCCGGCACCGACTGGCGCAAGGATGGCCAGGCGGTGGGTTACTAGATGTTCACCTGGAAAGAGAACTGGGAGGAGACGCGAGAGCATTTCCTCGGGTGGTGGCGGCAGGATGATCTGATCCTCTGTGGAACGGCGCTGCCGCGCGCCACGCCGCGTGAGCCTGTGGATGATCCGGGCGAGGCGCCGGATGTCACGCACTTCTACACGCAGCCCACGTGGAAGGCGCGCTGGAATCACCATGCGCTGGCCCATCAGACCTTCCCCGCCGATGTCCTGCCGGTGGCCAACACCGACATCGGCCCCGGGTCGCTGGCGCTCTACCTTGGGGGTGAGGCTCGCCTCTCGTGGGACACCGTCTGGTATGATCCGCTGATCGATCCCGACGACCCTCAGGGACATCCACCGTTGCGCTTCGATCCGGAGAGCCGGTGGTGGCGGATTCAGGAGGCGACGCTCCGCGCCTGTGCCGAGCTCGCCGGGGACAGGTACGCCGTAGGCTGCCCCGATATCATCGAGAACATCGATATCGTGGCGGCGCTGCGTGATCCGCAGGCGCTGCTGGTCGATATGATCGAGCGTCCGGACTGGGTGCTGCAGAAGGTGGAGGAGGTGAACCAGGCCTTCTTTGAGGCCTACGACCGCGTCTATGAGATCATCAAGCTGGCGGACGGCAGCTCCGTCTTCGGCGCCTTCCGCCTGTGGGGCCCGGGCAAGGTGGCCAAGGTTCAGTGCGATACCTCGGCGATGTTCTCGCCGCAGATGTTTGAGCGCTTCGTGGTGCCGGCCTTGACCGCGCAGTGCGCGTGGCTGGATGCGTCGATGTTCCACCTCGACGGGCACCAGTGCATTCCTCACCTCGATCTGCTGCTGGCGATCGAAGAGCTGGATGCGATCGAGTGGACGCCCGACCCTCAGGTGCCGACCGGTGGCAGTCCCGAGTGGTATCCGATGTACCGCAAGATCCTGGAGGCCGGCAAGTCGGTGCAGGCGATCCAGGTCAGACCCGAGGAAGTGCTACCGCTGCTCGATGCCGTCGGCGGCAAGGGGATGTACATCATGACCACCTTCACCGACGAGGCGCAAGCTGAGGCGCTGATCCGAGCGGTTGACCCCTATCGCTAAGGTGTGGGGGTAGGCTGTCGATTGCCTTTCCGCTGACGGTGGTCGCTGACCATGGGCTTGGCGATCCTCGATGCGTGGCCGACTTGTCGATCTGCTGATCTGTCCATTTGGAGGTTGACCCGATGACACTACACGTATGGCTAACGTCCTCGCTGGTGCGGCTCTTCCCGCAGACACCCGCCATGCGCGGGGAGCCCCTGCTGTTGCACGGGGCGCGCAACGAGCAGCTGAGCTTCCAGGTTGCGTTGCGATTGGAGGAAGAGGATCGCCAGGTGGTGCGGCTTGCCGTCGATGGGCCGCACGATTGGTCGATCCGCGTCCGGCGGGTCGGCTATGTCCCGGTGCGTCATCACAATCTGCCCATCGATGAGGATACGGACGCCCTGGACGAGATTCCCGGCTATGTGCCCGACCCGCTCTTCGATGAGCACGAGGTGTTGTTGCCGCAGGGCGAGACCCATGCCTTCTGGGTGACGGTGGTACCGGATAGCGATGTCTGCGCCGGAGATGCCGCACCGGGCACTTACGACCTCCAGATTCGCGCGATTCCGGAGGTGGGGGCACCCATCAGCCGCGTCGCCACGGTCCGGCTCTACGATGTTGTCCTCGAGCCACGGGAGGGCTTCCGCATCACGCACTGGTTCTACACGGATGCTCTCATCGATTGGTACCGAACCGACCTCTTCGATCAGCGTTTCTGGCGCATCCTGCCGGCCTATGTGGAGAATGTGGTGGGTCACGGTCAGGACACACTCTACGTGCCGGTCTTCACGCCACCGCTCGATGGTGTCAAGCGGCCCAGTCAGTTACTCCATGTGCGGCGGACGGATGCAGGGACGTACGCCTTTGACTGGCGCGACGTCAAGCGCTATGTTGACGTCGCGAGAGCCGCCGGTGTCACCCACTTCGAATGGACCCATCTCTTCACGCAGTGGGGAGCCAAGCATGCCATTCGCATCTACGAGGGGCAGGGACGGGACGAGCAGCTGCTCTGGGCACCCGAGACCGGGGCCGCCTCGGAGACCTACCGCGGTTTTCTGGCACAGTTTCTGCCGGCGCTCCAGCGTTTCCTGACGGTGGAGGGGCTTCTGGATCACTCGTTCTTTCACGCGTCCGATGAGCCTCACGGTGAGGAGCACCTCGCCCACTATCTGGCGAATCGCGCCCTGCTGCGTGAGCTGGCGCCGTGGATTCGCGTGATGGATGCGCTGAGCGAGATCGAGTTCGCGCGTGAGGGGGCGATGGACACGCCGATCCCCAGCATCAGCACAGCGCTGGAGTTCCACGCCGAGGGGATCGCGTCCTGGTGCTACTATTGCTGTGGGCCGCGTGGCCGCTACCTCAATCGTCTGCTGGACACGCCCCTGCCCAAGATCGCGATGCACGGCATGCTCTTCTATCGCTGGCCCTTCGGGGGGTTCCTGCATTGGGGCTACAACTACTGGTACGAGTCGCAGACACGCAACCTGATCGACCCCTACACGGTCCAGGATGGCCTGGCGTGGCACCGCGGATGGGCCTATGGCGATCCCTTTATGGTCTATCCCGGGCCTGCCGGTCCGGTGGACTCGCTGCGCTGGGAGGTCTTTGCCGAGAGCCTGCAGGACTACCGACTGTTGCAGACGCTGGGTGTTGCACGCGACCACGAGCTGCTGGCAGAGCTGCGCAGCTT
>JAXGUU010000170.1:0-8567 GCA_040774145.1 Anaerolineae bacterium | reverse complement strand
CATCCTATCCCTTTTACTGCGGAATCTCCCGCCGCACAGCTACTTGCGCCCCCCGGCGTGCGCGCCTATAATGAAGGTGAAGACATGCTGTTTTTCCTGTGTCGCCTCATTGGAGCCGACGCCATAGCCCATGAAAGGGGGGCCCATGGAATCGCTGACCTTGCCCGAAACCGAGAACAACACGCACGCCTCGCCCAACATCGATCTCAACCAAGCAAGCAGGGAGGAGCTGACCACCCTCCCCGGCATCGGACCGGCGCTTGCCGGTCGCATCATCGCACGAAGGGAGGAGGTCGGGCCCTTCGTGTCTCTGTCAGACCTCGAGACCGTCGCGGGCATCGGGCCCTCCCTTGTGGACCAGATCGCCGATCGGATCATCCTCACCCCGATCGAGCCCGACATCGCCACACCCCCGCCGCTTCCCGTGGTAGAGGAGCCCGAGCTTGAGGATGAACCGCCGGCGGCATCGCCCTTCGAGGACGAGACATCGGTCCGCCTCGAGGCCTACCCGGCGCTGCTGCCCGAAGAGGAGCTCTCCGAGGAAGTCGAGGGCATCGAGGAAACCGTCGACGAGGCCCTCGAGGCTGCCTCTGAGGAGGCCCCTGAGAAGGGCCCACAGGAGCCCGAGGAAGCCCCCCGCCCCCGCGAAGCAGCGCCAACCGAGGCACGCCGCGGCAACTGGGTCTGGCCCACGCTGCTCGGCGCCGTGCTCGGTGGCCTCCTGGGGCTGGCCCTGACCGTCCTGCTCTTCACCGGCATCAACGGCGCCCTCGATATCAGCCGCAGCCGCGCCTTCCGCACGCTCTCCGACCAGATCAACGGCCTCAGCGTCGAGATCGACGCGGTCCGCGGCGACGTCAGCACCCTGCAGGGTGACCTGAACGGGCTCCGCCAACGCATCGAGGTGCTCTCGGGCCTGACCGCTCGTATGGAGACGGTGGAGCGCACGCTCGAGACCTTCACCGGCGCCATCGACACCCTCCAGCAGGAGACGGATGCCCTTCAGGCCGACGTCACAGCGCTCGAGGAGGCGGTCGACGCCGTCGAGGCCCAGACGGAGAAGGCGATGTCCTTCTTTGAACGCCTCAGGGACATGCTCAACGACGTCTTCGGCGCGCCTGAGGAGGTGGACAAATGACCGAGTCGAGCCGGCCTCAGCACGACGCCTACGCGCAGCCGCCTGCGCTCCCTGAGGAGAAGCGCCGCAAGGGCGGCGGCTTCGCTGCCTTCCTCAAGTTCCTCGTTCGACTGCTCCTGCTCGTGATCCTCGGGACCCTGGTGGGCGCGGCGTTCTACTTCGGGATCCCCCTCATCTATCGCGCCACCGTCGTCCCCGTCCAGCAGAACACCGACGCGATCCGCGCCCTGACCCAGCGAGTGGATCAGGCCGAGGCGCGCATCGCCACCACCTCCGATACCCTTCAGGACCGCACGGCAACTATGGAGGGCGAGATCACCTCGCTACAGGAGACCTCGTCGGTCCACGCCGGCGCCTTGGCGACCTCCGACGAGCGGATCACCGCCGCCGAAGACCGGCTCACGAGCCTCGATGAGGCGATCACCGCCCAGGCCGAGACCCTGACGACGCTGGAGGACGACCTCCAGGCGGCGGCGCGCCGGATCACCGACCTGGGCAGCCGCCTCTCGCGCCAGGAAACCGACCTTGAGGCCCTCGATGCCGACCTCGCCGAGCGGCTGGAGCTCGTTGAGGCACAAGCCGAGCTCCTCACAGGCGACCAGGAGGCGCTGTGGAGCAGCGTGGCCCTGCTGCAGGCGGCTCAGGACCTGATCCGCGTGCAGCTTCTGCTGCTTGAGGACAATCCGGGCGCCGCTCGCGCCGGCCTTGAGGTCGTGGTCGCACACCTGACCCGCTTCGCGGCGCTGCTGCCCGATCGCGCCCCTGAGGCCGCCGGCCTCGCGGCACGCGTCGAGGCCCTGGACGCCCTCATCGCGGAGCGCTCGTTCCGCACCGCACCCGCGCTGGAGGCCCTCTGGGTGGATATCGCCGACATGGTCCTGCCCGTGCCCGAGGGCGAGTTGCCGGACCTATCGGCGACCGGCCTCCTCACCGCGACCGAGACGCTGACCGAGACGGACACGATCACCGTCACACCGACGCCATCACCCTGATCACGACGAACAGGTCCTGCGCTCGCCTACAGCGCGAGGAGCGGACATAATGCGCCTGCCCGGCACGTTGACCATCGCTGCCGTCGGAAAGCTGCGCACGTCGCATTGGCGTGCGGCGCAACAGGACTACCTGCAGCGCCTCCGGCGTTACGTCAAGGTGTCGCTCGTCGAGGTACGCGACGTTGCCGGTGGCAGCCTTCCGGATGATCTAGCCATCGTCCGGGAGGCTGCCGCCCTGACCCAGGCGACCCGCCAGGCCGCCTGGACGGTTGCGCTGGATGTGACCGGGCAGCAGTTGGACAGCGAGGGGCTCGCGGACTACGTGCGCCGGCACGTCGAGATCCACCGCGACCTGGCCTTCGTCATCGGCGGCCCCGTCGGCCTCGCCCCTGAGCTCCTTGCATCGTGCAGCGCGCGGCTCTCCCTCTCACCCCTGACCCTGCCCCACGAACTGGCGCGCGTCGTGCTGCTCGAGCAGCTCTATCGCGCCATGACGATCCTCAGCGGCGAACGCTATCACAAGTGAGCATCGGCTTGCCTCCTGACGCCTTTGCGTATACTCTTTCCCGAGATTATGTTCTACATCCTATCCAAGATCCTACCGCTGCTGATCTACCCGACGGGGCTGGCCTGCATCCTCCTGCTCCTCGCTCTGGTGCTGCACCACCGACCCGACCGCGCGATCGTCTCCGATCGCACGATCGCCCGCCTCCTCAGCAGAGGAGAGGAGGAGGCCGGTGAGCACAGGTCTGCCGGCGCTCGCCCGGCTGCGGGCGCACGCCCGGCTGCGGGCGCATGGCCCACCCGCTGCGTCATCGCAGCACTCCTGCTCATCGCCGTCGGCGGCAACCGGTGGGTGAGTATGCACCTCGTACGCCGGCTGGAGTGGCAGCACCCGCCCCTCGAGACATCGACCTTGGACGAAGCCGGCGCGACCGCCGACGCGATCGTGGTCCTCGGCGGCGGTACGCGGCAACACCTGTCGCCCCGTCCGTGGCACGAGGTGGGCGAGGCCGGCGACCGCGTCATCTATGCCGCCCGCCTCTACAGCGCAGGCGTCGCGCCCCGCGTGCTGGTCAGCGGCGGCTCAGGATCCCTATCCAACCCCGGCGACACCTCCGAATCGACCGCCATGGCCGAGATGCTCATCTTCTTCGGCGTGCCCGAGGAGGCCATCCTGGTCGAGGGGGGCTCCCGCAACACCTACGAGAACGCGGTGGAGAGCGCGCGGATGCTCGCCGACCACGGGCTGGAGCGTATCATCCTGGTGACCTCGGCGATGCATATGCCGCGCGCCTACGGCGTCTTCCAACAGACCGCCCTGACGGTGATCCCCGCACCGACCGACTATCTGGTCACCTACTCCGACTGGTCCTTCTACACGCAGCCCGACCTGGCCCTGCGGCTGATGCATCTCCTGCCCAAGGCCGAGTATCTGGAGATGACCGAGAAGGCCCTCAAGGAGATGATCGGCATGGCGGCCTACCGCTGGCAGGGCTGGCTCTAACAGGATAAGGAGATCCCTTGAAACCCACGGTCTCGCTCACCCACTGCGATGATTACACCCCTGCGGCGGTGGATGCCGCGCTGCGACGCACGCTTGAGCCCCTTGGCGGACTCGAGCGCTTTGTAGCACCGGGCCAACGCGTCCTGCTCAAGGCCAACCTCCTGCGCGCGGCGAGCCCCGACAGCGCCCTCGCCACCCACCCCAGCGTGGTCGCCGCGTTGGCCCGTTGGGTACAGGAGATCGGCGCGCATCCCGTGATCGGCGACAGCCCCGGCGGCCCCTTCAGCAGCGCCTGGCTGCGCACCGTCTACCGGCAGACCGGCATGGCACGCGTCGCGGAGGAGACCGGCGCGGAGCTCAACTGGGACTTCGACCAAGAGCTGCTCCACCATCCGCAGGGCCAGGTCATCAAGGGGCTCGAGGTGGGCACCTTCGTCACCCGCGCCGACGTCGTCATCGCGCTGCCCAAACTCAAGACCCACACCTTTATGCAGTTCACGGGGGCCACCAAGGTCCTCTTCGGCGTGATCCCGGGCACGCTCAAGGTGGGCTATCACGCACGCTTCTCGGATCCCCACCTCTTCGGCCACCTGCTCATCGACATCCTCACGCTGATCCGGCCCGCCCTCACGATCATGGACGGTATCGTGGCCATGGATGGACAAGGCCCTTCGGCGGGTGACCCCTTCCCGGTCGGCGCGCTCCTCGCCGCTACCGACGCCGTCGCGCTCGACGTCGTCGCCGCCACCCTGGTGGGCCTGCCGGTGCCGACGATCTACCCGCTCCTCGCCGCTGTGGAGCGTGGCCTGACGACCGGTGAGGTTGCGGATATCGACGTCGTGGGGGATGCGCTCGCCGGCTTCCACATCGAGGGATTCCGCCCACCCCAGACCACCGCAGCCCGGCAGGGCATCCTGCGCCGGCTGGGTCTGGGCCGGCAGATGAGCGCGCTCTTCTATAAGCAGCTCTCACCCACCCCCCGTGCCACCGATCGCTGCATCGGGTGCGGCATCTGCGTTCAAAACTGTCCCGTGCACGCCATCACGCTCGTCGACCGCCGCGCCGAGATGGACCTCAAGACCTGCATCCGCTGTTATTGTTGCCACGAACTCTGTCCCGAGAAGGCCATCGAGCTGGAGAAGCCATGGCTGCGGCGCATCTCGGACCGGTTATCCTGAGCTTGCGAGGGAGATCTTAGCTATGCACATCGTTATGGGTGGACTGCTGGTCATCTTGGGCATCGGCCTTTGGCTGGCTGCGGGCCTGGTGCCCGTCCTGCGGATGGTCTCCGCAAGCAACGGCACGGCGCCCCAGGGTACAGCCGACCTGACGCTCTATCTCACCTGGATGGGCGTGCTCCGCCTCAACCGTCGCGAGATCGGGCGCGTGAAAGGGGCTCGCGCCGCCCCCTCCGCTCAACCCGGCGCTCCCGCCGTCATCGAACTTGCGACCCAGGACGGCTATCTGCCCCTAAAGCTGCCGAAGATGAAGCAGCAGCTCAGCCCCACCCAACTCAGCGGGATCATCGACCGCTACGCCAAGGTGGGCGGGCCGCCGGCCCTCTCGCTCCCGCTCAAGGATCGCATGACGATGCTCATGACCTTCGCGCTGCTCTTTCCGCTCGGCACGATCAGCTTCCTCACCGGTGCCGCGATCGCTATCAAGGGATTCTAGACAGACCAGGAGGTCCTATGTCGCAGACCGACGCTAGCCCGTTCACCACCGCCGTCACCCCCGACTGGGAGGCCTTCCGTGACTGCATCCTGCGCAAGGGCACGCCCAAGCGCGTTCACCACATCGAGCTCTTCCTCGACGGCGAGGTCCAGGAGGCTATCTGCCGTCGCTACCACCTGCTCGACGGCCTGCACCCCGACGATCCGGCCTTCGCCCTGCAGCGACAGATCCGCATCCAGCGCTTTCTCGGCTATGACTACGTCCGCCAGGGTGTGGACGAGTTGGACATGCCGCTCAACCGGCAGATCACCGAGGACACCGCCGAGTTCCGCCGTGAGGGCGGGCGCTCCTACGTCGATGAGAGCCGCGGCCCCATCACGACCTGGGAGGAGTTCGAGCGCTACCCGTGGCCCGACCCCGCCAAGGTCACCACGCGCGCGCTCGCGTGGTACGACCGCCATCTGCCCGACGACATGTGCATCATCGGCAGCGGCGGCTTCGCCCACTTCGCCGAGTACCTCACCTGGCTGATGGGCTACGAGAGCCTCTGCTACGCCCTCTACGACCGGCGCGACCTCGTCAAGGCCATCGCCGACCGCCTCATGGAGCTCTTCGTGCCCATGCTGGAGCAGATCCTGGCCTTCGACCGGGTGAAGATCGTCTGGGGCAGCGACGACATGGGCTTCAAGACCGGGCCGATGATCTCGCCCGACGACCTGCGCGAGTTCGTCCTGCCGGGCCACAAGAAGATGGCGGAGATGGCCCACGCCGCCGGGCGTCCCTACCTGCTCCACGCCTGCGGCAACCTCTTCTCCATCTACGACGACCTGATCGACGACGTCAGGATCGATGCCAAGCACTCCTTCGAGGACACCATCGAGGACGTCCGCGAGCTCAAGCCCACCTACGGCAGCCACATGGCGCTCCTGGGCGGGATCGACCTCGACTTCCTCTGCCGCTCCGACGAGGCCGCCATCCGCGCCCGCGTGCGCGACACCCTCGAGATCTGCATGCCCGGCGGCGGCTACTGCCTCGGCACCGGCAACAGCGTCGCCAACTACATCCCCCTCGACCACTACCTGGCCATGGTCGACGAAGGCCGCAGTTTCATACCCTAACAGCACAAGCAACAGGAGGCACGCAATGTCAGACGCGCTACCGACCCGCACGCTAGGCCGCACCGGCCTGAAGGTCACGCAGCTCAGCTTCGGCGCGATGGAGATTCGCGGACCCAAAGTCTGGAACGGCCGCGATCCCTCGGAGGAGGACGCCGAGCGCATCCTCAACGCCGTCCTCGACGCCGGCATCAATTTCATCGACACCGCCGGCTGCTACGGCCTCTCCGAAGCCCGCATCGGGCGCTACATCAGCCACCGCCGCGACGAATTCTACCTCGCCACCAAAGCCGGCTGCAACCAGGTGCCCACCGACGATGGGCGGCTCGACACGCCCCACATCTGGAACCGCGAGACGCTGCTGCGCAACATCGACGACAGCCTCACCCGCATGAAGACCGATCACATCGACATCTGGCAGCTCCACAACGCCACGCCCGAGCAGGTTGAGGCAGGGGGACTTCTGAAGGTGATGGAGGAGGTCAAAGCCCAGGGGCTCGTGCGCTTCATCAGCATCTCCAGCACGCTCCCCTACCTGGATACCTACATCGACTGGGGCACCTTCGACACCTTCCAGATCCCCTACTCGATGCTCGAGCCCGAGCACCACGACGTCATCACGCGGGCCGCGGAGGCCGGCATAGGCATCATCATCCGCGGCGGGATCGCCAAGGGCGGCCCCGAGGGCGAGGTCGTCCGGCAGGAGCGCGTCGATCTGTGGAGCGCCGCCGGCATCGAAGCGCTGCTCCCCGACGGGATGAAACCCGCCGAACTGATCCTGCGCTACACGCTGAGCCACCCCCACTGCCACA
Organism: Anaerolineae bacterium; assembly: GCA_040774145.1. Lineage (GTDB taxonomy): Bacteria > Chloroflexota > Anaerolineae > B4-G1 > SLSP01 > PWVB01. The sequence goes on along the minus strand of JAXGUU010000170.1, from coordinate 1,329 downwards.
CGACCATCGTCGGCACGCTCAACCCCGACCACCTGGAGGAGAACGTGGCAGCCGCCAAGCGCGGGGCCCTGCCGCCCGACCTCTATGAGGAGCTCACACGAAGGGTCGCCGCCGCCCGCGACGCGTGAGCCGCGTCACCCGGTTCCGAGTCCCCTCCCCCCTCGGGGGGAGGGGCAGGGAGAGGGGAGAGCCCACCTCCCACCTAGCCTCCCGCAGAGCGGGAGCGCCCAACACACAGGAGAGGACACACCATGATCACCGGCATAGCCCACGCATGCTTCACCGTCTCAGATCTTGAGCGCTCGCTCGCCTTCTACCGCGATCAGCTCGGCCTCGCCGAAGCCTTCAGCTTCATCAACGACGCCGGGCACCGCCACGGCGTCTACCTCCACCTCGGCGCACGCACCTTCATCGAGCTCTTCGAGGGCACCGTCGGGGAACCGGCAGACGCCCAATCCTACAAACACATCTGCCTCGAGGTCGACGACCTCCCCGCCACCGTCGCCGCCATGCGCGCCCAGGGCGTCGCGGTCAGCGACCCCAAACTGGGCCGCGACCAGAGCTGGCAGGCCTGGATCACCGACCCCGACGGCAACCGCATCGAACTCCACCAATACACCCCCGACAGCTGGCAAGCGCCGAGCCTGAAGTGAGGGGTGTCTGAATCACGGATGACGCGGTTGAACGGATGTCACAGATGGGGAGACGGCTTGGGACGTGCGAGGGTCTGACCGTCGCCTCGACGACGGCAGCTGGCCCAACTGCCTCCGCGCCATCCGCGAGGGCATCGAGGAAGCCGGCATCATCATCGACCGCAAAGCATGCAGGCTACAGCGGGCACCCTGCCCGGCGCGTGATCCCGCCCAAAGCCGTTCTGGCGGCTTTGGGCGGTGGTCTGACGAAGGCCCCACGCAGAGCGAAGAGGCCAAAGCGGTGCAGCTGACCGAAGGGTGAAAAGTGATAGGCACAGAGAGCGCACCTCTTAATTGCGTTGGCAGGCGTGCGCGCTACACTAGCGTGCGTCACCACTGATCTCGGCATAGGTCACGATCTCTGTAGGGGGGTACAAGATGCGCAAACGTAGCCGACGGCGGCTATCACGCCGAGGACTTGGGTAATGACCTCCAGCCTATCCGTCAAGCGAGCCCAGATGATCGACCTGATCCATAGCTTCGAGGCACTGAGGGCGGTAGGACCACACTAAACCGTGGTCGGCAGGAAATTTGACAAGAAAGGATCCATGGGCACAATCCGACTTGGCCATCAACCAATACGGAGCGTGAACCCATGGATCCTCAAACCACATTTTGCCCCAATCCTGAGTGTTTG
>JAXGUU010000169.1:0-8607 GCA_040774145.1 Anaerolineae bacterium | reverse complement strand
TCACCAAACTGCGGCACACGGCGATCAACATCCTCCGCCAGCTGGCATTCCGTTATGTGCCTGATGGTCAGCGCGCTGCAGCAGCCAGACCCGATCGCGGGCTAGCTTGGCTCCATCAGGTATGAGCATTGATAAGCCCTGTCGCCAACCAGGACTAACGTACTACCTAAGGACAGAACAGACCTATGGGCCCGACGAGGCCCGCACCATCGCAGCATCGCGAGGGGCTTGCTTGCTCCCGACGCGCTCGCTCTTATAATCCCTTCGGGAGCCATCGTCTATGATCACCCAATCGACCGTGCGTAGCCAAGCGGAAGCGCCCCGTGGCGCCGTCCTGCGCCCTGTCCTGGTGGTCATCATCCTGCTCGCAGCCGGCATGCTGCGATTCACGGGGCTGAACTGGGACCTCGCCCAATGGATCCATCCGGATGAGGGCCACATGCGCGCCATCACCGGGGCCGTACGCTGGCCTGAGGATCTCGGCGACTACTTCGATACCCGCACCTCAAGCCTCAACCCCCGCAACCACGACCAGGTCTACAGCTACGGCACGCTCCCGCTGTTCGCCACGCGCGCCGTGGCGGAGTGGCTGGAGGCAGGCTGCTCACAGCCCACCGCCACACGCCAGGGCCCGCTGCCCCTCAACGCCCGCCTCGCGCGGCACCTGCTGTCCCGCGCAGGCGTCGCCACCGAGGACGCCTGCCCCTTCGGCACCTTCACCTGGACCTACAACGCCTTCGTCGGACGCCACCTCGCGGCGCTCGCGGATCTGGGCACCGTCCTGCTGATCTACCTCCTCGGTCGGCGGCTCTATGGAGATTGGGCCGGCCTGGTCGCAATGGGGCTCGGCGCCGTCACCGTCCTGATGATCCAGCAAGCGCACTTCTACACCGTCGACAGCGCAGCGACCCTCTTCACGATGCTGACGGCCCTCTTCGCCGTCCGGGCTGCCCAGGCACAATGCCCGCCGTGGCTCGATCTGGGCCTAGCCGGCATCGCGACCGGACTGGCGACCGCCTGTAAGGTCAGTGCTGCGGTCGCTGCAGGCCTCGTCGCTCTCGGCGCCCTGGCGTGGACCCTGCAGCGCGTGCGCGCTGAGAACGATCGGGATGACGTCGGGCGCGCGTGGACGACCATCGCCGCATCCGTCCTCCTACCCGTTGTCCTCGCCGCAGCCCTCTCGCTCATCGCCTTTCGGATCGGTCAGCCCTACGCCTTTGAGGGCCCCGGCTTCCTCGGCGTGCGGCCCAGCGCTGAGTGGTTCGACCGCCTCAAGCAGATCGGCGAAGAGCAAAGCGGCGCCGTTGACTACCCGTCCGGGCGACAGTGGACCCACCGTCTGCCCGTGCTCTTCCCCTGGCTCAACGTCGTTATCTGGGGTCTGGGCCTGCCGCTGGGGCTGGCGGCGTGGGTAGCCTGGGCGTGGATGGGCTTCGAGCTAGCTCGCGGTGCCCGCCGTCATCTAGTCCTGTGGCCCTGGACGACGGTCTACTTCGCCTTCTACGCCACCCGGTGGGTCAAAGCGATGCGTTACTTCCTGCCGATCTACCCGCTGCTGATCCTGATGGCAGCGTATGGCCTGGTGCGGATCGTGGCGTGGGCGCGGGGATCGAGAGACCGGTACCGGCGCCTCATCGCGTGGTCCGCCCTTGCCTTCGTGGTGGTAGCCACCGCTGCCTGGGGCGTCGGCTTCTTCACGATCTACCTGCGCCCCCACACCCGCATTGCAGCCTCCCGCTGGATCTACGATCATGTTCCGATGGGCAGTGTCGTCGCCAACGAGCATTGGGACTGGGGATTGCCCCTGCGGATCGACGGACGGGGCGGCGTCACGGATGGCTACATCGGCATCACGATGGCGCTCTACGACGAGGACACGCCCCAGAAGCGCGACCAGCTGCTGGCGTGGCTCGATCAGTCGGACTACCTTTTTCTTGCCAGCAATCGCCTCTACGGTTCGATCCCCCGCATGCCCGACCGCTACCCGCTGACAACCGCCTACTACCGTGCCCTCTTCGCCGGTGACCTCGGCTTCGAGCTCGCCGCCGAATTCACCTCCTATCCTGTCCTGGGACCGTTGGTCTTCCCCGATCAGGAGCGCCCCTTCGAACTGATGCCACCCGCCACGTCGACGCAGCGGGACCGCTTGGCGATGCCCCTGCCGCCGGCAGAGGAGTCGTTCAGCGTCTACGACCACCCCGATTGCCTGATCTTCCGCAAGACCGAGGCCTACAGCCCCGCGCTGGCGGCCTCGGTGCTGGGGACGGTTGACCTCAACCGGGTGGCCATCGGACAACCACCCCACGAGGCCACCCCGAGCGCGGTTGTGGAGGCCCACACACCGCTCTTTGTGCTCCTCGTGACGCTGGCATCGGCCGTCGTCGTGGCCGCACTGGTGAGACACCCTTGACCACGCCCCAACTCGTCGTAGAATCGGAGTAGATCACCCTACCTCTCGGGAGGAACGCAATGGCCAGATCGTGGGTCGAACCGGCGCCCGGGGAGCGCGCTGAGCTCCCCCTTATCTATCAGATTCGCTTGGATCTCAAGGACATGCACCCGCCCATCTGGCGACGCCTGCTGTTGCCGTCCGACCTGTCTCTCGACGTCGTCCACGAGATCATCCAGGTTGCCATGGGATGGTCGAACAGCCATCTACACGCCTTCAGCACCGGTGTACTAGAGATCGGCGATACCAGCATGGACGACTACGGTATGCTCGACGCCGACGAGACAGAAGTCATCCTCAGCGAGGTCCTCACCAAGGTAGGTGACCGGCTCAAGTACGAGTACGACTTCGGCGACGGATGGATGCACGTCCTCAAACTCGAGAAGATCCTGCCGAACGATCCCGACGTTGTCTATCCGGTCTGCGTCACAGGGCGGCGCGCGTGTCCACCGGAGGACGTGGGCGGCGTCTGGGGTTACCAGGATTTCCTGGAGGCGATAGCAGATGCGGGCCACCCTGATCACGAGAGCTACCTTGATTGGGCAGGGTCCGACTTCGATGCTGAGGCCTTCGACGCTGAGGAGACCACGCGGGAGCTGCAGGCGTTGATGAGCGACCTGCTCAACGTAAGCCGATCCCTACACCCCTTGACCGCGACGCGGTGGGCGATGCTCTCGCACGAGATCATCGACCGGATCCCGATCCACCTACGTCTGACCGGTCAGATGATGGCGGACCCGGAGGAGAAGCGTTGGGCTCGGCGGATTCGCCGATCCAAGAGCGCCAAAGTGCTCCTGGACCTCCTGCCCTTCGACTACCCGTCACTGCTCGGCGAATGGCTCGACCACTGGGAGGCCTTCAGCGCCACCATCGCGTCGCGCGCGGTCGAGCGTCTGACGGTGCCCGAGACCTACCCTCCCGAACTGCGCACGTCGGCTCAGGAGCATCTCATCCTGGGGCTGCATCGGCTAGGCCCCGCCGCCATGAGGTCACTTATCGCGGTCTTCGCGATGCTGGACGATTACGGCAAGGCCCTCGCTTGCCTGGCCCTGGGCCAATGGGATGCACGCGAGGCCTCCGATATGATCTGGGAGTTCTTTCAGCAGATCTACACCACCCCGGACACCGGCTGGTTTCTGGGTCCCCTGTGGGCATTGATCGACCTGGGCGATGCCCGCGCGGCGGACGCCATCGCCCAGGTGCTCAAGGATGGGTGGTCCCTGCGGGAGATCGCTGTGCTCGCTGGGCGCGCCGGTGATGTCCGCGCCTTGCTGCCGCTATTGTATCTGATGCAACAATCTCCCTCCGAGAAGGTAGGGGCCGAGTTGGTGGCGGCCACAGCGCTGGTAGCCCACCGCGTGGGACGCAAGGCCATCCTCGACGTGCTGGGCGACGTGCCCGCCGTGGAGACCGACGATGGGCTAATAGTCACACCCGAGACACTCGCCGACGAGCTGCTCACACTCCCCATCGCGGACGCCGAGCGCGCCCTAGATCCCTATTTCCGACCGGCACAACTCAACGAGTTCCTGGCGGGCGAGCTCAACGGAGACGGCGCCTACGACGAGTTCGACTGGCTGATGGAGGTCGACGCACTCGACTGGCTGATAGAGGATGAGGAGATCGTGGAGGCGGATGATGCATGGGTGCCGGCGCCGCCGCCCGAGCTTGCCCCCCCGCTGAGACGCCGGCCGTCGGCATCCCGCACAGGTCCTACCCCGGGACGCAACGACCCGTGCTGGTGCGGAAGCGGCAAGCGGTACAAACACTGCCACTGGCGCGAGGATCAACAGAAGGACATCCCACGCGCAGCGTGAGTGAGCCGTGCCCGAATACCCGGAAGTTGTCGTCTACGTCGAGCGGCTACGCGCCTTGGCGGGCGGGCAGCGACTGGACCATGTCCGCATCGGTCATCCCTTTCTCCTCCGTACTGCCGTGCCGCCGATCACCACAGCGGAAGGGCAGCGGCTGACGAGCGTCGAGCGCCTAGGCAAGCGCATCATCTTCAGCTTCTCCTCCCCCGAGGCAGCTCAGGAGAGCCCGTCCGACGAGATCCATCTTGTGCTCCACCTGATGATCAGCGGACGCCTGCACTGGCATCAGGACGCCGTCACCATCCCCAAGAAGCGCGGCCTCGCGGCGCTTGACTTCGAGGACGGCACCCTCCTCCTCACCGAAGCCTCGACGCAGAAACGAGCCTCTTTGCACGTCGTCGGGGGTCGCGAAGCGCTGGCGGACTTCGACCGTGGCGGACTCGAGGTGATGGAGGCCACGCTCGACGCCTTCACCGACGCGGTCCGTGCCGAGAACCACACCCTCAAGCGCACGCTCACCGATCCGACGATCCTCAGCGGCATCGGCAACGCCTATTCCGACGAGATCCTCCATCGCGCCCGGCTATCGCCCTTCCTGCTCAGCCGGAGTATCGACGACCAGCAGATCGCCGGACTCTTCGACGCGACGCGCGCGGTGTTGAGCGAGTTCACCGATCGCCTACGCGGGGAGGCCGGGGATGCTCTCCCCACGAAGGTGACAGCTTTCCGCGACGATATGGCCGTGCACGGACGCTACGGCAAACCCTGCCCCGTCTGCGCCACACCCGTACAACGCATCCGCTACGCCGCGAACGAGACCAACTACTGCCCCACCTGCCAGACCGAGGGACGGCTGCTCGCCGATCGCGCGCTCTCCCGCCTGCTCAAGGATGATTGGCCGCGCACCGTTGAGGAGCTGGAGGAACGCCGGCGGTAAGCACGACCGCCGCCCGACGCGAGGCCCGCGACCGTGACCCAAGCCCACACGACAGCATCTGCGCAGCTCTCGCTCGACGCTCTCTACCAGCGCCCCACCCTCGGCATCCCCACGTGGCAGCTCTTCATTATGGAGCATGCGCACATCGAGCGCCTCGCCGGCCGACCGCCGGACAGCTATCGTGACGACCCGATCAGCACCTATGGCTACGAAGCCTACTTCTCAGCCTATGCCCTCTACCCTGACCTGATCGAGCGCCACTTCGCGCTGCAGGCCGACCTTGCCCTGCTCAACAACCGCGCCGCGGCCCGGGCCTACCGCGAGGGTCATCTCCCCCCGCTCCACCGGCTCGACCACGATATGGCCGACGGTCGCGGGCTGCTCGTCAGGCCCGCAACACTCGACCGCCTCTGGTTCCCCCACTTCAGCCGCTGTCTGGCTCCGGTACTGGACGCGGGCATCCGGCTCATCTGGCACTGCGACGGCAACCTGATGGCGATGGTGCCGCGGCTTCTGGACGTTGGACTACATGGCTTCCAGGGCTTCCAAGTCGAGCACGGTATGGACTACGAGCGCATCTGCCGGATGCGTACGCGCGACGGTGACCCGCTCATCATCTTCGCCGGCGTCTCGGTTACACGGACCCTCCCTTACGGCACGCCCGCCGATGTCCGCAGCGAGCTGCGTTGGCTGGTGGAGAACGGCCCACCGACGGGGCTCTTCCTCGGCGCCTCAAACTCCATCACGCCCGGTGTGCCATGGGCCAACCTCCATGCGCTCATCGAAGGACTCGCCCACTACCGCACTCTCACGTGATCCAGCCTTGTCGGGCCCAGCGCGCAGCGGCTCACCCTGAGCTCCTCATCATCTTAACATAAAGAAGATCGTTATCTATAATATGAGTGCAGAGCGCGACCTCGCGGAGAAGCTCGGATCGCCGCAACGAGGACCGGGACGCGTGCACGTGTGACAGGAGGCGCGACGCGATGGAGACCGTCATCTCACCCGACGGAACGAGGATCGCCTATCACAGGCAGGGGACAGGACCGCCGCTGATCTTGGTTCACGGAACCGTAGCGGCCAATCCGATCGCGTGGCCGGCGTGTGAGGCTCTCACCAAACACTTCACCGTCCATGCGTTGGACCGACGGGGGCGTCGGTCCAGCGACGATGGGCAGCCCTATGCCCTGGAGCGCGAGTTCGAGGACATCGCTGCCGTTGTCGACGCCGCCGGGACGCCGGCCTACCTGCTCGGCCACTCGTTCGGCGCCCTGTGCGCGCTCGGCGCCGCACGCCTCACGCATAACGTGCTCAGACTCATCTTGTATGAGCCCTTCTTCGCCCTGCCGGGCACCCCGGCCTATCCCCCAAGGCAGATCGAGCGGTTCCAGGCGCTCCTCGACGCCGGAAAACGTGAAGAGCTCTTGAGCGAGCACTATGGCGGCGTCATGAGCCCGGACGAACTTGAGCGGTACCGGGCGTCACCGGCGTGGGGCGAGCGATTGACGGAAGTCCACACGCTCCCACGCGAGATGCGAGCCGACGGGCAGTATCGCCTCCACCCGGAGCAGTTCACGGACCTCACCGTGACGACACTGCTGCTGGTCGGTGAGACCAGCCCCGAATTCCTCAAAGCCGTCACGGACATCGCGCATGCCGCGCTGCCCCACAGCCGGATCGTGACGATGCCGGGGCAGGGCCACCTCGCTATGTACACGGCACCCGAGCTCTTCTCGCACGAGGTCACATCGTTCGCGATCGGGTTGGACCCGTAATACCGGCGGCACCCTCCCGTCCGCGACGTTTGACGCGCCCTGAGCCGACCCTATAATCATCACAGGCGTGAACGCTAAGGAGGCTTGCCGTTGACAACCACAGATCGCATCCGACCCTATCCCGGGAACCCCTTCTATTGGCAGTACAGAGGACGGCCGGTTCTGCTCCTCGGGGGAAGTCGAGAGGACAACCTCTTCCAGATCCCCGACGTCGTGCAGCACCTCGACCTGCTCGCCGCGGTCGGCGGCAACTACGTCCGTTGCACGATGTCGAGCCGCGATGAGGGCGATGTCTGGCCCTTCGAGCGGGACGCACAGACCGGGCTCTACGACCTGGAGCGGCCCGGCACCGAGTATTGGGCGCGCTTCCGGCGCTTCCTCGACCTGACCGCCGAACGGGACATCATCATCCAGATCGAGATGTGGGACCGTTTCGACTTCGCACGCGAGCCCTGGCAGGTCAACCCCTACAACCCCAAGAACAACGTCAACTACACGGCGTCCGAGTCCGGTCTCAAACCGGAGATCACCACCCACCCCGGACGGCGCGAGAGCGCCTTCTTCCGCACCGTTCCCGCGTTGGAGAATAACGCGGTCGTGCTCCCCTATCAGCAGCAGCAAGTCGAGAAGCTCCTCTCGATCGCCCTTCCCTACGGCCACATCCTCTACTGCATGGACAACGAGACCAATGAGTCGCCCGAGTGGGGGCGCTACTGGTCAGAGACCATCACACGACGCGCCGCGCAGGTCGGCGTTGAGGTCTACACGACCGAGATGTGGGATGACCACGATCTGCTGGGCGCGGAACACGCCCATACGCTCGATCATCCTGAGACCTATGCGTTCATTGACATCTCCCAGAACAACCACCAGGTCAACTATGAACACTGGGCCAAGCCCCAAGAGATCCGCCGCCGCATCCTGGCGTCGGGCCACGTCCGACCGATGAACAGCGTCAAGATCTACGGCGCCAACACCGGCGCCTACGGGTCCACCCGCGATGCTCAAGAGCGTTTCTGGCGCAACATTTTCGGCGGGCTCGCCTCATCGCGCTTCCACCGGCCCACGTCGGGCCTCGGCCTCAGCCCCATCGCCCAGGCCCACATCCGCTCGATGCGCATGCTGACCGCCGAGTTCGACCTCTTCGCCGGCGAGCCTCACACTGACCTGCTGAGCCGGCGCAGCCGTAATGAGGCCTACTGCACGGCACAGCCCGGCGTCGCTTACGCGGTCTTCTTCCCCGACGGCGGTGACGTGGATCTCGACGTCAGCCAAGCGGCAGGCCATGCGCTCACCGTACGGTGGCTGCAGGTTCGTGAGAGCCGGTGGGCGGACGAGCCACGAACCGCGCATCGGGTCAACAACGACCTGTCACTGCGTCTGCGGACGCCGACCGAGGAGGGCTACTGGGTGGCCCTTATCCACGTAGATGTGGGGGCTCGAGATGAACCCTAGCCTCCAGATGACTACCCTTCCATCGGACGCGCTGACCGGGGCGCAGCGAGCCGCGGTGATCGATCTGATCAACCGCGCCTACGAAGAGGACCTGGCGGAGCTCTTTGATAGCTTCACCGGGGCGACGCACATCGTGGGCACGGTTGGCGACACGTTGGTCAGCCACGCGCTCTGGGT
>JAXGUU010000168.1:0-8627 GCA_040774145.1 Anaerolineae bacterium | reverse complement strand
TAGAGGGCCCCGTTGTCGTCCGTAGGCAAACTGCCGTCAAGAGTGTAGCGCACCCTTACACCGTAGGCCGGTGGGACCAGAGCGAGAAGCACGTCGTCCTTGTAGTAACCACCGGGCACGCTGAAGAGCGGGACATCAGGCAGTTCCGATGCCAAGGCTTCGGGTCGCTGCTCTAGCGCGTAAATCCCGATGAAGGCCAAGCAGAGGAGAAGAAGAGTCCCAACGACAGACCTTGGGTTGAGCTGTGTAGAATCGTTCCTCATCCTGTTGTCAGGTTGCCACCCTATCCGAGGAGGCGAGCCACCCTCTCTTTGAGTCCGGAGAACGGTAGCTCAGCCTACACCCGCGTCACATACAGGTAATAGGCGCCGAGCTCGCTGCCGTCAGCGAGGCCAAAGTAGCTCTGAACCTGCGTCTCGCCCGCCTCGAGCTCAACCTCGAAGACGACGGCCTTCTGATCTGGCGCAGTCGTCTGCACCCACGCCCGGTCACCGAGGCGCAGCCGCGCGCTGGTCACGGGTAACGCACACCCCCCACCCCAACCGTTCGCAATCGCTGCGGTGAACGGCTTGAGCGGCCCAGGGATGCCGGCGGCGAGCTCGCGATCCTCCTCCCTGGGCCAGCGGCGCAGCTCGAAGCGGTAGCGCCCTGCCTGCGCGACCTCGACCTCCCAATACCCGTTGCACGCCAATCCGGCGCGGATATCGGCCTGGTTCCAGGCGCACGCCACGGGATCATTGCGCCAGTCATGTGCCGTCAGGCACTCGCTGACGCCCGCCTCCCGTCCCAACGTGATCGGAATCGTCCCGTCGAACTGGCGCGAGACCTTGGCCCACCACGCCTCGTAGCCCTCACGCAGCTGCGCCACGACCTCTGGATGGGCGGCGGCAACATCGTGACGCTGCTCGGGATCAACGAGGATATCGTAGAGCTCCGCGCCGTTGACCAGCCGCCAGCGCCGCGTCATCGTGGCGCTCTGACGCCACTTGATGGGGATCGCCACCCGCTGCGAGTCGGTGACCATCACCCGCTCGGGCCAGGCCATCGCCTCGTCACGCCATAGCGACACGAGGCTCGTCCCATCGAAGGCGTGCTCCCCGGGATCCACGCCGCACAGCTCGAGCAGCGTGGGCATGATGTCCACGTTCGCCGTCAATTCAGCCACGTCACGACCGCCGCCGATGCCCCCTGCGGGCCAGCGCACAAAGAAGGGCACCCGATGCCCGCCGTCATAGGGCGAGCCCTTGATGCCGCGCATCCCGGCGTTGTACCCACCGATCACGAACTGGGCGCCATCGAGCGTCGCGCCACCCGAGGTGCCGTTGTCGGTCATAAAGATCAGGATCGTGTTGTCGCTCAACCCCCAAGCATCGAGCCGACGCACCAGCGCGCCGAAAGCCTCGTCGATCGCGGTGATCATGCCATAGAAAGCCGCGCGCTCCTCGCTTTCCACCTGATCTACGTAGCGATCGCTAAAGGCCGGATCGACGATGTAGGGGGAGTGCGGCGCGTTGGTGCTGATGTAGCAGAAGAAGGGCGCTTCACGGTGCGCCTCGATGAAGCGAAGCGCCTCACGGAACCAGACATCAGTACAATAGCCGTCGAAGGGCTGCCAGGCGCCGTCGACACAGTAGGTATCGTCGTTGTAGTTGTTACCCCAGTAGTCGGGCGTCTGCGCCACGCCCCCGCCGCCGTGCACCACGGCGTGCTGAAACCCTCGATCCTGCGGGCGGTAGGGCGCGTTGTCGCCGAGATGCCACTTGCCGAAGATCCCGGTTGCATAGTCCGCCTCGGAGAGCGCTGCAGCCAGGCTCCACTCGTCCTTGCGTAGCAGCGAGCGCCCGCCGATCGTGTGCCAGACGCCGGTGCTGTTGTGATAGTGCCCCGTTAGGAGGCCCGCGCGCGTCGGCGCGCAGGTCGGACCGACGTGGTAGTCGGTCAGCCGCACACTCTCATCGTGGAAAGCGTCGAGGTGCGGCGTGCGGATCACGGGGTTGCCGTGACAGCCCAGCTCGCCGTAGCCCTGATCGTCGGTCAGGACGAAGACGATATTCGGTCGCCTCTGAGGCACCATCTGAGGCCCGTCGACGTCGTCAGACATGCTTGACCAGGCTCAGATCACCAACCTTGGCAGCCCGGAGCACCGAGCCCATCACCTCGTCAACCATCTCCGGCGTGAGCGGCACCGGCATATTCTCCAGCTTCATGCGCAGTTGCGGGTTCTTCGCCGCCGTCAATGCCCGCTCGATGTGGGCGTCGGTAAAACCGGGTTCCTCGCGCAGCGTGGTCGGCAGCCCGATGGCCCGCCCGAAGGCGATCATCGCCTCAGCCACCGCCTCACCCAGCGCCCTCCCCGCCAGCGCATCGATCTCCGCCTCGGTATAGCCCGCCTCACGGAAGATCCGCCCCACGACCCTGAGCGGGCGCTCGATGGCCGGGGCGAAGAGGACCGTGTAGTAGGGGTTCATCAGCGCGCAAGCCCGCCCGTGGGGCATCACGTCGACCAGCGAGAAGCTGGTCAGGTGCCCACCGTTGGTGCCGCCGAGCATGATCGCGTAGCCTCCGAGGTCGGTCGCCAGGCCCAGCGCCTCCCGCCCTGTGATGTCAACCGGGCGCTCGATCACGCCCGGCAGATAGCTCACCACCAGCCGGATGGCCTCCGCCGCCACCGCCTCGATCGTCTCGTACCCGGGCTTGCCCGCCGCACCGTAGAGCACCTCCAGCGCGTGCGAGACGCCGTCCATCGCGCCGTCGACGGTGAGCGCGCGGGGCGCCGAGAAGGTAGCCGTGTAGTCAAAGATCGGCTGCTGCGGCACGATGGCCTCGTCAACGATCAGCTTCTTCTGCCCGGTCATCGTGTTGGTGATGTTCGAGTACTTGGTCAGGTGCGCCGCCGAGCTCGACGCCGTCTGGATCGCCACGTGGGGCGTGAGCGCTCTGCCCTGCGCCGTGAGCGCCTCAGTCACAAGCCCGGTGCCGAAGACCTCTTCGATCTCGCCGCCGAGCACGTGGAGCACGATCGCCGCCTTCGCGGCGTCGATGTTGCTCCCGCCGCCAAAGCTCACCACGACGTCGGGGGCGAGCTCCCCGAGTTGCGCCGTGATCCGCAGCAGGTCCTCCACCGGCGCGTTGGGCGCCGGGCCGGCGATCTGTCCCACCAGCGCCACCCCCGCTTCCGCGAGCGACTGCTCGATCGTCCGGACGAAGCCGTCGGATCCCAAAAAGCCGCTGCGCACCAGCGCCGCGCGCCTTCCCAACCGCGCCGTCGCCTCGCCCGCGCGCGCCAGCACGCCCAGCCCGTGGATGTAGGCGCCTCCCTTGAAGGTCTCGAGCAGCCCCCTGGCCTTGCCGAAGTCGGTCATCCTTGTCCTCCTCGTTGACACGTCGATCCGGCACCAGTATAGTGGGGCCGGAGAACCTTTCAAGCCGGGGCCGCCGCGCGGTGTGGTTCAATATGGGGGCGACTCGGCGCCGACAAGGCAGAAGGTCGGCTGTCATTCCGGACGAATGTGAGGAACCTCTGCCGTGGGAGCGAAGAGGCCTTGCTCGCTGCAGGCCGACCAATGCACCCATGTGACCCAACTGTTGAACGCACCCCTCCGCTGCGTGATGCGGGGCGGACCACCTTACCTATGAGGAGCTAACCATGCAAGGACTCCGCGTTGCTGCGAATCACCGCTATCTCGAGTATGACGATGGCACACCCTTCTTCTATCTGGGTGACACCGCCTGGGAGATGCTGCACCGCCTGACGCTGGACGAAGCCCGGCACTACCTCACCAACCGGGCTACCAAGGGCTTCACCGTGATCCAGACGGTCGTGCTCGCCGAACTCGGCGGGGTCAGCGAGCCCACGCCCGACGGGCATCTACCGCTCATTGACCATGATCCGGCACGGCCCAATGAGGCCTACTTCGCCCACGTGGATGCCGTCATCGAGGAGGCGGCGGCGTTGGGGCTGGTGGTGGGGCTCCTACCGACCTGGGGCAGCCTCTGGAAGCAATACCTGGCACGCCCCTCGATTTTCGACCCGGACAACGCCTACAGCTACGGGCGCTTCCTCGGGCGCCGCTACGCGCAAGAGCCCGTCATCTGGATCCTCGGCGGCGACCAGAACGTCGAGAGCCCCGAGGAGCGCGCCGTGATCGACGCGATGGCCCACGGTCTGCGCGAGGGCGATGGTGGCACGCACCTGATCACCTTCCATCCGCGAGGGCCCGGGCAATCGTCCGACGCCCTTCACGACGCCGAGTGGCTCGACTTCAACATGATCCAATCCTCTCACGGCGCGCGCGACCACGACAACGGCCTCTTCGTCGATCACGACCTCAGCCTCGAGCCGCTTAAGCCCACGATCGACGGCGAGCCGCGCTATGAGACCATCCCCGTCGGCTTCTACAACACCGACGCCAGTCCGAGCGATCGCTTCGACGACTACGATGTCCGTCAGGCAGCCTACTGGGCGGTGATGGCGGGGCGTGCGGTCACACCTACGGCAACAACAACATCTGGCAGATCTGGTCGCCCGAGCACCGGCCCGCGATTCACGCCTGTGTGCCCTGGTACGAGGCGCTCGACCATCCCGGCGCCTTCCAGATGGGCATCCTGCGGCGTCTCTTCGAGTCGCGCCCCTACCAGATGCTGGTGCCTGACACCGACCACGATACGGCAGGCTGCTGCCGCTTCCTCGTCGACGGGCCGCGTCACGGCGGCGCCAAGATCCGAGCCGCACGCGCCTCCGACGGCAGCTTCGCCTTCGTCTACAGCCCCCGGGGCGAGCCCTTCACGGTGCGACTGAATATGGTCGGGGCAGGCCGTGTCGCCGCCACCTGGTTCGACCCACGCTACGGCATCGCCACACCGATCCACACCGGCGAGGGGATCGGCTTCCAGACCTTCACCCCGCCCACCTCGGGCCGCGGCTGCGACTGGGTTCTCGTTCTCGACGACGCCCGCCTCGACCTCGCCCCTCCGGGCTAGACGCCCCTCTGACCCGATCCGCCTCACCGGGTCTCGGCTTGGGGGATGAGTTCGCGTCGCATAGAAAACCCGCCGGATCAATGATCCGGCGGGAACGCCATCTCCCGAGGCCCTGCAGGGCGGCGGGCCGTCTGTGACAAGAGACCATCCGGGCACCCCGGTAGGAATCCTAGTCCATCAAGCCTCGACCTCTGCGAGCAGCCGTTGAAGCTCACCGACCACATCCTCACCCAGGTGGATGTGGAGCACGCGACGATCGGCATCGACCAGGGCCTGATAGTCACCCAGCGCCTGCGCCCTCACCAGCACACCGAAAGTCAGCGACGACGTGATGCTGCCCGCCCCATCGGGGATCGCCACATCTTGCGTCGCGTCCGCCGTGAACTGGATAAAGAGCCCGTGGCCTCCATCGCCCTTGTGCAACTGCCCGGTCGAATGCAGATAGCGCGGACCGTAGCCCAGCGTTGTCGCAATCCCAAGGTGGTCGCGGATCCAGTGGCGCAGCGCCTGTAGCGCCTCGGTCGTCGCCTCGGTGGGCTGAACGTAGGCCTGCAACGCGACGTAGTCGCCGGCACCTGCCTGCATGAGAAAGTCGCGCAGCGCCGCTCCGCTGGGTGGGATCGGCTGTCCCTCGGGCAGACGACCCTCCTCACGATAGGCCGCCACCATCCTGCGCGCCTGGACCTTCGCCGCCTCCACATTGGGCTGATCGAAGGGCTGAATGCCCAGACGATGGCTGGCGATAGCCGTCGCCATCTCCCAGACGAAGATCTGCTCGCCGATGTCATAGCGATCACGCAGATGCATCGTAACGACAGGGTGACCGGCATTGGCCAGCGCCACCAGGGCCTCATCCTGGCTTGGGTCACCGTCCAGGCGCAAGTGCACAAAGAGCCGGTCGTCGTTGTAGACCTCCGGTAGGCCCAGGTCCTCATTGACGATAGGCAGAATACCGGTGCCCTCCTTACCGCTACTTTCGGCGACGAGCTGCTCGATCCAGTCGCCGAAGTTGGCCAGAGCCGGTGAGGTCACGAGGGTCAGCTTGTCACGCCCGGCCTGCGCCAGCGTCGCCATGATCAGGCCAAGCTCGGCGGCGACGGCGTCATCCGTCGTCTGCGACTCGCCGTCCACCGGATCTGCCGGTGAGATGACACCCAGTGCACGATCCAGCAGCAGGGCGACGTCCATCCCCAGCAACGCCGCGGGAACCAGCCCGAAGTAGGAGAGCACAGAGTAGCGCCCACCGATCGTCGGGATGTTCTCAAAGACAGCCCGGAACCCCAGGCTGCGCGCCAACGTCGCTAGCGACGTACCGGGATCCGTAATGACGGCAAAGTGCGCGCCGGCGTCTTCCGGCCCCAGCCGTTGGCTCGCCTCGGTGTAGAAGAAGGTCAAGAAGGACAGGGTCTCCGCCGTAGTCCCCGACTTGCTCGATGCGATGTAGAGCGTCGTCTCCGGCTTCAGCATCGCCGCGTAAGCAAGCACAGCGCCTGGTTCGGTGCTATCCAGAACGTGGACGCGCAGAGCGCCCTCCGACGCACCGAAGATCGTGCTGAAGACGTCAGGGCCCAGACTCGACCCGCCCATACCGAGGAGCAGGGCGTCGGTGTAACCCGCCCCGCGGACCTCGTCAGCGAAGGCCGTGATAGGGGCCACGTGACGGCGCATCACCGCAGGTGAGGTCAGCCAACCCAGCCGGTTCGAGATCTCCGCGGGATTGGGGCGCCAGACCTGGTAGTCGAGCTCCCAGATACGCTCCACGATTTCGTCCCTGAGCAGCTCGCTCCACGCTTCATCGACCGCCGTCCGGGCGTCCCCAAGCTCCGCCACGAAGCGCGGCAACCCCACGCTGCGACACTTGTCACGGATACTCTCCAACAGCGCGCCGAAGGGCGAGGCGAACTTGGCGATGCCTTCTTCAAGCAGTTGCGCGGTCACCTCGTGCAAATCGATCCCGAGCGTCTCGAGCCCGTCCAACTGCGCCTGGGCCTGATCCACCTCCGCTTCCAGCGTGGCGGTCACGCGACCGTGATCCAGCACGGCGTCAAGGGTCTCGGGCGGCAGCGTGTTGACCGTATGCGGTCCGATGAGGGCATCAGCGTAGAGCGTGTCGGGATAGGCGGGATCCTTCGCACTGGTGCTGGCCCACAGAGGGCGCTGCACGCGAGCGCCAAGATCCGCGAGCTGCGCCCAACGTTCGCCGCTGAAAAGCTCCTTGAAACGTTGATAGGCCAACTTGGCATTGGCGATACCGATCTTGCCACGCAGCGCGCCGGCCTCGGGCGTGTCCAGCTCGTCGAGCTGTCCGTCGACCTGCGTATCGACACGGCTCACAAAGAAAGAAGCCACCGAGCTCACCCGGGTCAGGTCTTCGTCTGCAGCAGCACGCCGCTCCAGACCGGAGATGTACGCTTCAGCCACCGCCTCATACTGCTCCTGGGAGAAGATCAGGGTCACGTTGACGTTGACACCCTCACCCGTCAACACCTCGATCGCGGGGATACCCTCGGGGGTGGCGGGGACCTTGATCAGGACGTTGGGCCGATCAATAGCGTACCAGAGACGCAGAGCCTCGGCGATAGTCCCTTCGGTGTTGTAGGCCAGATCGGGGCTGACCTCCAAGCTGACGAATCCATCAGCACCCTCGGTGGCCTCGTAGACCGCACGCAGCGTGTCCGCTGCCATCTTGATATCCTGGAGCGCAAGCGCTTCGTAGACCTCGATGGGAGGCACACCCAGCCCACACGTCTCCCACAGCTGCTCGTCGTAGTCGTCGCTCCCGGCGATGGCCTTCTCGAAGATCGCCGGGTTGGAGGTGACACCGCGCACACCCTGGTTGATCGCGCGTGCCAGCCCGCCGTCGCGAATGTAGGCGCGCCGGATATAGTCGAGCCAGATGGATTGACCCTGCTCACTGAACTGACGGAGTATCGGTTCCACAGTCCCCCCTATCACTATCTTCACGTTGAGATGATTATATCATGGGTGAGTCAGCCTCGTCGCGATCGACTCACGCTCGCGGGGCTGACGCTGTGGGATCTTCTTCGTCATCTGCCTGAGGGCCGGCTCAGCCACCCGCAGGGCGAGCGGACCCAACACCGCAGTGAAGAGCACGTAGGCAGCTGAAAGGGTGCCCAGCCGGGGATCGAGGCCCGCCGAAATGCCCATCATCGCGATGACGAGCGAGAACTCACCCCGGGCGATCAGGGTAATGCCGGCACGGAGCCGGCTGCCGATGTCCAGATCCATACCCTGCGTCGCCCACCAGCCGGTAAACACCTTGGCGGCAGCGGTGAACAGCGCCAGAATCGCGGCAGGGATGAGCACGGGAACCAGCGTCGTGGGATCAATGGAAAGGCCGAAGAAGAGGAAGAAGATCGCTGCAAAAAAGCCGGCCACAAGAAGCGTCAAGCCCAGCGCGCTCAACAGCACGACCTCATTCGAGTGGTGGGCGATCAGGCTGCTCACGGGCTTGCTGTAATTCAGGGCCACAAAGAGCAGCGCACCGCCCACGACGCCGCCGATGGCAATCGAGCCGAGTCCCGAGAGCCGGCCCTGTCCGATCACGAGGATCGACATCAGTGGAAGATAGGCCGCCATCGCGATATCCTCCAGGATGAGGATCGACATGATCACGGGCGTCTCGC
>JAXGUU010000167.1:0-8655 GCA_040774145.1 Anaerolineae bacterium | reverse complement strand
GTTCCACAGCCCCTACGACGAAGATAATCGTACCTCTCTCAAGAAAGGAGACGGCTTGACTCCGGTAACATTATCGTTCGACCGAACCGTAGCCCTTCGGTAACATTATCATTTGGTTTGACACGCACAGCCCCGCTCCACTAACCCTTGTCCCGAACGGAAATCTGGTATAGTGTAGCCGATGAAGAACGTACGCTATATCGTGGCCTTCCTAACCCTGCTGATCCTGGGCTCAGGACTACTGGCCCTTCCGGCGGTGGTCCGCGCTCTACCCGGACGGTACGCGAGCCTCCTTCCGGCCCCCCTACAAGCCTTACGGCACACGGATCACCCTGTGATGCTGCCGACGCCCATCGCGCGCCCTACCGAGCTGATCGTCACGCCCGCGTCGCCTACTGCGACGCCCACCCTTGAGCGAAGCGTGGATCCCTCGCCGACACCGACGGCATCGGCTACGCCGGCACCGACGGAGACACCTAGCCCCACGCCGACGTCCACGTCCACGACTCCCGACAGAGTCTTCCTCGAGGGCGGACGTCATGAACGCCAGGGCTGGAACAACTGTGGCCCGACCACGCTCGCTATGGCGCTGTCCTTTTGGGGCCTCGACGACCGTCAGACCGACATCGCCCCACTTCTGAAACCCGACCCCGAGGACAAACACGTCGGCATCTACCAGATGGCCGACTACGCCGAGCGTCGGGGGCTCAGGACCATCGTTCGATCGGGTGGCACGCTTGACGGTCTGAAGCGGCTGTTGCACGCCGGATTCCCCGTCATCGTCAGGACGTGGTATGTGCGCGATGCGCGTGATCAGCTGGGGCACTATCGCCTGGTCATCGGCTACGATGACGCTACACAGACCTTCGACCTCTTTGATTCGCTCTACGATCCGCCCACCACGATGGCGTATGATGAGCTCTACGAGCTCTGGCGCGTCTTCAACTGGAGCTATCTGGTGGTCGCGCCGCCCGCCCGTTGGGACGACGTGGCATCGCTGATCGGACCGGATATGGATGACGAGGCTATGTACGAGCGCGCCCTGGCACGTATCGAGGCCGAGATCGCCGCGCCCCCCACAGCATGTGTAGCTTACGCGGCCTGTTCGGACTGGGTCGCTTACGGATGGCTTGCGGCAGGCACCAACCTGACGTCGCTTGGGCGCCACGTCGAGGCCGCCCACGCCTACGATCAGGCGCGTCAGTTGGGCCTCCACTATCGGCTGACGTGGTATGTGTTCGGACTCTATGAGAGCTACTACGAGATCGGACGATACGATGACGTCGTCGGCCTGGCCACTGCCACACTGGCGACAGCCGCGAACCTCGAGGAATCCTACTATTGGCGGGCGAAGGCCCGGCTGGCCCAGGGTGACACAGCAGGCGCTATGAGTGATCTCGAGACGGCGCTGCGCTACCATCGCGGCTGGCAACCGGCCACCGCGCTCCTGGACGAGATTGCTCCGTGACGGGAGCTCCTAACGACCTCGCCAAAGCGCGAGGGTCGCCCCTGATCCCCCACGTCGCGCGCTCGGCGACGCTGGTAGCCGGCTTCTTCGCCCTCGATAAGCTCCTAGGGCTGGTGCGTGACGCCGTGATCGGACGGGCTTTTGGAGCCTCTGCGGTGTTGGATGCCTACTACGCGGCCTTCGAGCTGCCGGACGCGCTCTTCAACGTGGTCGCCGGGCTTGCCATGGCGACGGCTTTGATGCCCGTGCTCGCTGCCTACACCGAGCGGGACGATCACCAGGGCACCTGGACGCTCGTCTCGACGATCATCAACTGGGCCCTCATCGTGGTGATCGGTGTGAGCCTCTGCGCCGCGATCTTTGCCCCTCACGTCATCCGAGCCGTTGCGCCGGGCTTCGACGCCGGGAGAGCGGATCTGGCAACACGCCTTATGCGGCTCGTCCTTGTGCAGACGGTGCTCTCATCCGTCAGCGGGATTCTGATGACCACTTTACAGGCACATCGCCACTTCCTGCTGCCCGCGGCTGCCCCCATGGCCTACACCCTCGGACGCATCGCCGGGACGCTCTGGCTGGCCCCGCGGTGGGGCATCTTCGGGTTGGCATGGGGTGGTCTCCTCGGCACCGTCGGCCATCTCCTCATCCAAGTGCCCGGTCTCCTTCACTTCGGCGCGCGCTGGTATCCCCACCTGCGTCATCCCGACTTGGGCCGTGTGCTCAGACTGATGGGGCCACGGGTGTTGGGCCTGGGGGTCACCTACCTCAACTTCGTGCTGCCCACGTTCTTGGGCTCCGGACTTGCCCCTGGTGCGATCGCTAGCTACGAGTACGGATGGCGCCTGATGCAGTTCCCCGAGACCATCATCGGAACAGCCCTCGGCCTCACGGTTTTCCCGACGCTGTCGCAACGTGCCAACGCCGGCGACCGCGAGGGACTGCGCGACACCGCGGCCTGGGCTCTGAGGCTGGTCCTGGGTCTGGCGATCCCCGCAGCCGCGGGGCTCATCCTGTTAGGGCGGCCCCTGACCGCCCTCTTCCTCCAACGAGGGGCCTTTGATGCCGTGGCAACCGAGCGCGTCTACCGCGGACTTCAGGCGTTTTCGCTCGGCCTGATCGCTCACAGCTTGTTGGAGGTCGCGAGTCGCCTCTTCTATGCTCAACGCGATATGTGGATGCCGCTCTGGGCCGCCATCGCAGGGCTGGTCGCACATGCCACATTGGGTACAATACTCCTGTCGCGACTGGCACACGTCGGACTGGCGCTGGGCAACTCTGTCGGCGCCCTCGTCCAGGTGGTCATCCTGCTGACGGTCGCACGCAGGCGTTTGGGTGGGGTAGCACAAGGAGGCAGCATCATCTCAATCGGACGGACGATCCTGGTCACGGGCTTGATGGGAGCCGCCGTCATCGGCTATCGGACGCTCGTAGGCGATGCGGGGCTGTTGTTGCAGGGCGGCGGCGGTTTGTTGGTTGGGGGCATCGTCTTTGTTGTGACCACCGCACTCTTTGGCAGCCGCGATCTTCGCGAGCTCCCTGGGCTCATTCTGAGCCGCTAGCGCAAGGCATCCATGCTGGACGAAACGGGTCAAGAACAGCAAGATCAGCGACACGCTGCCGAAGCGGCATGGAGCAAGCGGTTGCTGGTCCAGCTGAGGGCCGGTGGCGAGGGCATCCTGAAGGCATCTCAGGTCACCGCGGCGCTGGGCCGGTATGGCGCTCATCTCGCCATCGTCATGCTGGCGCTCTCCGTCGGCATGGGTCAACGCCTTCGACCTTTCGCTGATGTGGCCAGGAGCTCAGAACCCCGTCCCGCCCCCGCCATTGCCGGGGCCATCAGCACGCCTACACCGGGCGTTGACGACTGGGAGGGCTACGATGACGTGAGCGTGAGCAAGGCGAGTTCCGCCGGCATTGTCCGACAAGCTCATCCCCAGACCACTATACCCGACCGGCCGCGATTGGAGCCCATCACCTACGTCGTGCAAGAGGGTGACAGTGTCTTTCTCATCGCGCAGCGCTTCGGTCTCTCACCCTATACGATCGTGTGGTCGAACATGGAGAGCCTGCAAGGAGCTCCGTGGCTGCTCCAACCCGGCCTACCGCTCGTGATTCCCCCGGTGGACGCCGCCTACCACACTGTGAGGCCCGGAGAGTCCGCGGAGGCCATCGCCCAGGCGTATGCCGTCGATCCCGATGCGCTGTACAACACGTGGAATACGATCGAGCCCGACCAACTGCTGGCAGAGGGGACGTTGCTGCTGATCCCAGGAGCGACGGGGCCCGATTTCGATTGGGAGCCCCCGCCGCCCCCGACGCCCGTCCCAGTCGCGCCTTCGAGGCCCGCCGCTGCCGCAGGAGCGGCGCAGCCGCCTGCCCAGCCGGTCATGCCGGCAGCCAACGCGGTCGCCAACGGTTGGTTCATCCTGCCGACCGGTTCCTATGCCGTCTCAGGCTACGTCTTCGGCGACTACCGCAACCCGCGCCACATCGGGCTGGACTACCGGTGTCGTCTGGGCGATCCGATCTACGCAGCGGATGGCGGGACCGTCGTCTTCACCGGTTGGGGCGGTGGCTATGGCAACCTGGTGCGCATTGATCACGGCAATGGCTTCGTCACCTACTACGCTCACCTCAACGCCTTCGCCGTCGCGAATGGACAGGGTGTCGCCCAGGGGCAGCTAGTCGGTACGTGCGGCACCACCGGCGCGTCGACCGGACCCCACCTGCACTACGAAATCCGCCTCAACGGCGCGCCGCAAAACCCCAAGCTCTACGAGCCGTAAGCCGCCCTCTGGGCTAGCACGTCACGTGGAAGAGGCCGACCGCAGCGCCCTCAGTCGTATTCCACCACGCCAACGCCTCCCCTGTCGGCATCGCCTTCACCGTGACGCCCCGCCCGCCGAAGTATGCCTCCGCTTCGTCCGAGAGGCGTACCCGCCCGAATGCGCCTGAGCCGATCAGAAGCGTCTCGCACCCTTCCTCGTAGACGTCGCTCGCCTCCTCCAGAGAGATGATGTGCGATGTGCCGTAGCGCTCCTTGGACAGCCTCTTCTTACGTCTGCGGATCCGACCATCGAGCTGGATCACGACATCGTACTCGTACCGGACGCCGGCGATCACGATCCATCCGAAGCCGGTCTGGTCAATCTGCGGTCGCATCACTTACCTCCCTAGGCCGCAGTCTCCGATACCTCCAGCGCCGATGTGCAGTTCGGGCAGCGCGTAGCGGCGAGCGGGATCTCCGAGACACAGAACGGGCACTTCTTCGTGCTCGGCGCGGCGGGTTCGGCCTCAGGCTTAAGCCTGTTGATCTGGCGGACCAGGAGGAAGATCACGAAGGCGACGATCAGGAAGTTGATGACGTTGTTGATGAAGAGGCCATAGTTGATCGTTGGGGCACCCGCCGCTTGGGCCGCCGTGAGCGTGGGGTAGGCCACATTGGACAGGTTGATGTAGAGCTGGGCGAAGTCGACCTTGCCGGCGACCATGCCGATCGGCGGCATGATCACGTCGTTGACCAGCGATTGCACGATGCTGTTAAAGGCCCCACCAATGATCACACCGATGGCCAAGTCAACCACATTTCCACGAGCGATGAACTTCTTGAACTCTTTCAACATCCCGCCGACCTCCTCGAGCTAAGGTGTTGCTTGAGAGACACTACAGGCCTCCCGCAAACAGACCGGACTTGCCCTACGCCGGGTTATGTCGCGATGTCATGTCGGAGCCACAGCCGGGCAAGCCGAACGTGGAGCGATCCATCGGGATCCAGGGCCCTTTCGACTGGCTCTGAGTATAGAGGGATCACATGACCCGTCAAGCAGTCTGATCCTACATAGTCATCGCAACTTGCCCTTATCATCACTTCGATATATCCTTCAGCTAGTTAACCTAGTGGACAGGCTAGCGTACCGATCGGAGGTCACCGTGGCACTGGAGGACAAGAATCCCATAGCGACAACAGGACCTGAGGCTGACGTCGTCGCCGCCATCCGCGCCCGACTCGACGATGGCAGATTGAGCTGCGTGGACGCGTTTGCCGTCACGGAGGAGTGTATGTGTTCTCCTGTCGTCGTGGGACAGACGATGGACCAACTGGGCCACCGACTCAGCCGCTGCCAACTTGGCCTCTTTGGCTATCCCAACAAGCAGGGATGGGAGGCAAGCGGCGTGACCGACCTGGACGTACCGAACGGACTGGAAGAGGCCATCACAACGCTGGCCCGACCGAGAGCCGGCTTGTTGTGCAGTGACGCCTGGAACCTGGCCCGGACCTTCAGGATACCACGCATGCAGGTCGGATGGGTGACCGAAAAGCTGGGCATCAAGATCATCGCCTGTCAACTTGGAGCTTTCTGAGCATCGAGAGGGAAGCCTATACCCTCCGTTTGCCTGCGCTGCCGGCCTCCCGCCGGCAGCACCCTTGGACCACGTATTCGTGTAGCATCACGACCCTAAGGAGGAAACCGTATGGCCGTGAAGAAGATCAAACCCGTACCCGCTGATATCGATATCGCCCAGGCTGCAGACGTCCGTCCCATCCACGAGATCGCAGCCGATGTGGGGCTTGATGAATCCGACCTCGAGCTCTACGGCAACTACAAAGCCAAGGTCCACCTCGACGTGCGTGGGAAGTTGAGCACACGCCCCGACGCCAAGTACATCGACGTGACCGCTATCACCCCGACGCCCTTGGGAGAGGGCAAGACAACGACGACCATCGGGTTGACCCAGGCACTCGGTCATCTCGGTCACAAAGCCATCGCCGCGATCCGGCAGCCCTCTATGGGGCCCACCTTCGGTATCAAGGGCGGGGCGGCAGGTGGCGGCTACAGCCAGATCGTGCCTATGCAGGACTTCAACCTGCACCTAACCGGCGACATTCACGCGATCAGTGCGGCTCACAATCTGTGTGCCGCAGCCATCGACGCGCGCATCTACCACGAGAGCCGCTGGAGCGACGCCTTCTTTGAGCGCCAAGGCTTGCGCAAACTGCATATCGATCCCTACTCCATCACGTGGAATCGCGTGATCGACATGAACGACCGTGCTGTGCGCAACGTCATTCTCGGACTGGGCGCCAAGGGTGACGGCCCCGTCCGTCAGAGTGGCTTCGATATCAGCGTCGCCAGCGAGCTGATGGCGATTCTGGCCCTCACCACGAGCCTCGAGGACATGCGCGAGCGGATCGGTCGCATCGTGATCGGCACCGACGACGCCGTCAGGAACCCCCAGCCCATCACGACGGAGGATCTAGGCGTGGCGGGCGCGATGACGGTGTTGATGATGGAGGCGATCATGCCCAACCTGCTGCAGACCCTGGAGGAGCAGCCCGCCTTCGTCCACGCCGGCCCCTTCGCGAACATCGCCCACGGCAACTCCTCCGTCATCGCCGATCAACTGGGTATCAAGATGGCCGATTTCCTCGTCACAGAATCCGGCTTCGGCGCCGATATCGGGATGGAGAAGTTCTTCGACATCAAGTGCCGTGCATCGGGGCTCGTCCCCAGTGCTGTCGTTCTGGTGGCGACCGTGCGTGCGCTCAAGATGCACGGAGGCGGCCCGCGCGTCGTTCCGGGCCGCGACCTGGACAAGGCCTATGTTGAGGAGAACCTTGAGCTGCTCAAGGCCGGCGTCGACAACCTGAAGGCCAATATCGCCATCGCCCGCAAGTTCGGCATCCCGGTCGTGGTCGCCATCAACGCCTTTCCGACGGATTCACCTGCAGAGTGGGACATCGTCCACGAAGCAGCGCTGGAGGCGGGAGCGTTCGATGCCGTCGTGACGCAGCACTGGGCAGAAGGCGGCGAAGGGGCCGCCGACCTCGCCGCTGCGGTGGTTCGGGCTACGGAAGCCCCTGCGGACTTCCGCTTCCTCTATGACGCCGAGCTGCCCATCAAGGAGAAGATCGAGACGCTTGCCACCGAGATCTATGGCGCCGATGGCGTGGATTACAGCTCCGAAGCCGAGGCCAAGATCAAGCTCTACACCGATCTGGGCTACGACAAGATTCCCATCTGCATGGCGAAGACCCACCTCTCGTTGAGCCATGAGCCATCCTGGAAGGGCGTGCCTAAGGGTTACACCTTCCCCATCCGCGACATCCGGGCCAGCGTCGGCGCCGGTTTCCTCTATCCCCTGGCGGGAGAGATGCGAACGATGCCCGGGCTGCCAAGCTATCCGAACTTCATCAACATCGACATCAAGGATGGCAAGGTCGTCGGCCTGTCCTGACGGTCGCTGAGGGCCGGGCCGTCTCGATCGGATTCGGGACGGCTCAGAGCAAGGAGAGACTATGAGTGCCAACCTGATTGACGGAAGCGCAATTGCCAAGACCATTCAAGAGGAAGTCGCGACCGAGGTCACACGACTCAAGACCGAGCACGACCTCACACCAGGACTCGCCACGGTTCTCGTAGGCGACAATCCTGCGTCACAGACCTACGTGCGCATGAAGCAACGTCGCTGTGGTGAGGTCGGTATCCACTCCGTGGGCGTCGATCTCCCCGGTGATGCTTCCCAGGGTGAGGTAGCGGCCATCGTGGCGGAACTCAATGCCGACGCGACGATCCACGACATCCTCGTGCAGCTCCCGCTGCCCGACCACCTGGACGAGGAGCGGATCCTGAGCGCCATCGACCTCGCGAAGGATGTCGACGGCTTCCATCCCATCAACATCGGACGCCTGGCCATGAAGGGACGCGACCCTCTCTTCGCGCCGGCGACGCCTGCGGGCATCATCGAGCTGCTGGATCGTATCGCCGTGCCCATCGAGGGCAAAGAGGCGGTCGTCCTGGGACGCAGCAACATCGTGGGCTTGCCCGTCTCGATGCTGTTGCTGAAGCGTAACGCGACCCTCACCATCTGCCACTCGCGCACGCAGGACCTTCCCGCGGTGGTCAGACGCGCCGAGATCCTGATTGCCGCGGTGGGTCGCGCCGAGATGGTCAAGCGCGACTGGGTTAAGCCCGGCGCCGTGGTGATCGATGTGGGCATCAACCGCGTGGACGACGCCTCCGCGAAGCGTGGCTATCGTCTGGTCGGTGATGTGGCTTACGATGAGGTCAAAGAGGTGGCGGGTTGGATCACGCCGGTGCCCGGCGGGGTCGGCCCGATGACGATCGCGATGCTGCTTCAGAACACCTTGAAGGCCGCCTCACGCACCCTGCAGGACAAGTAGTCACGCC
>JAXGUU010000166.1:0-8681 GCA_040774145.1 Anaerolineae bacterium | reverse complement strand
GCGCTGGTGGCCTGCAGCGCCGCGCCGGACGGCGGAGCGACCGGCGCCGTGACGGATCCCCTGATCGTGCCTGAGGGTTACCTGCTGACCGTGCGCTCCGATGGCCCCCGCTGGTTGGGGGCTTCATGGTGGTCGGAGCTTGGGCTTGACGTCGCCCAGCTCGACCGTGAACGCATCCGGCTCCTCAGGGGTGACGACCCCGTGCCGTTGTTGTGGGCAGATGCCCCCGGTGACCCGGGGGATGCCCCCGGTGACCCGGGGGATGCCCCCGGCGGCCCAGGCGCGCTCTTCTATGGGCAGACCCTGTCGACGACGGTCGGCCCGGTCGGTACCTACCGGCTGGTGCTGGACGAAGCAGGCCCGCCCGTCCCCATGGAGATGGTGCCGCTCACGTCCGATGACGCGCGCCCCTGTCAGCGGGTGACGCAGGCCACACAGTGGTTTGAGGAGGACCTTGTCTATCGCCCGACCGCGCCGCTCGACTCACCGTGGCTGTGGGCCTCGCTCCGCCCGCCGGAGCGCTTTGAGCTGACGGTCACGCTGCCGGATGCGGTCGCGGGCGAGCCGGCGATCCTCACGCTGCGGGTGTGGGGGCAGAGCGCGATGCCGCAGGATCCCGACCACCACCTGCGCGTGATCTGGAACGGCGTCACGGTGGACGATCACTTCTGGGATGGTAGTGCCCCGGAGTCTTGGACGGTCACGGTGCCCGATGTGCGTGCCGGCGACCATCAGCTGGTGCTGGAGGCTCCCGGTGGGACCGAGGCGCCCATTGAGTTGAACTGGATCGATGCCTTGGAGATCACGTGGTCGCGCCACCTGAGACTCGGCGGGGATGAGGGGTTGGCGTGGGGCGCCGAGGCGAGCGACGTGTCGTGTTGGGATGTGGATGGCGGGGCTTCGGATGGCCTGCCGTGGGTTGGTTTGCTCGTCGATGCCGAGGGCGTGGTCCGTCGTGCCGAGTCGGCGATCGATCCCGGGAACGGTGCCCTGCGGGTGGCCCAGCGGGCGGACGACGTGGGTTGGCTCGGCCTGCCGTGGCAGGCGCCGGCGCCCGATGCCGTCCGTCTGCACGAGCCGTTGAGTGTGGCGGCGCTTGAGGGCGTGAACTATCTGGTGGTGGCCCCGGGCCGGTTCCACGGGCCGCTGGCGCCGCTGCTCGCGGCGCGGCGAGCCGAGGGGTACGAAGCTCAGCTGATCACGCCGGAGTCGGTCTACGATACCTTTGGCACAGGTGTGCCGGAGGCCCCGGCCCTCCAGACGATGGTGCGGGATCTGGCGGCACAGGGACGCCTGGCGATGCTCCTCTTGGTCGGCGATGCCTCTGCCGACGTGAATGTGCTCTGGGATCCGGAAGCACCGGGTGTGCCGACGGCGTGGGTGCGCACCGGGTATGTCGGCCATACCGCGTCCGATTTCGCGCTGGCGACCGGCGGCACCGACGAGCCGTTGGTCAGTGTGGGGCGGATGCCGGCCCGGACCGAGGCCGAGGTCGAGGCGCTGGTGGCGCAGACCTTGGCGTGGGAGCCGACCCCGCGCCTGCTGTTGGTCAGCGATAACGAGCCCGAGTTTGCCGGCCTGATTGCCCAGCTGAATGAGGTTCGAGCGGCGGATCGGGTGCTGGACGCCGGACGCGGTGAGATCCGCGAGGAGATGTTTGCCTGGCTGGGAGAAGGCCCGGGCACGTTGGTCTACGCGGGCCATGGCAGCCTGCAGTTGCTCGGCAACCAGAAGCTGCTCGCGCTGGACGATCGTGCCGCCTGGCAGGCGCCGACCGTCTTCGTGAGTTGGTCCTGCCTCTGCGCCGGCTTCGCTCAGCCGATGCATCAGAGCTTGGCCGAGGCGCTCTTGCTTGAGCCTGGAGGTGTGGTAGCCTTTGTCGGGCCGACGGGGGAGACGACGACGTCTGAGCAGCGGGCGATGGCCATCGCATTTCAGGAGGCGTTGGTCGCCGGTGAGACCGTTGGCGACGCGCTGCTGATCGCGTGGCGCACGGCGATATCGGATAATGTACAGAAGGGTTTTCTCTTGCTGGGTGATCCTGCCCTGCGACCGCTGCCGGGGCATGCGACAGGAGACTAACGGATGACGGTTGATCGTAGATCGGCGTTCAGGGGGCTGGGGTTCGCGCTGGTGGTTGCAGGTGGGGCGCTGATCCTCTGGGGCGCTGTCCGGATGCAAAGCCCGGCGGCTCAGGCCCCGCAGCAGGATGAGGTGGTTGCAGCGCCCACCGCGATGCCCACGGCGACGTCTGAGCCGATCATCCCGACGCGGACGCCCACGTCCACGGTGGCGGCGACGCCACGACCGACGGATACGCGGCGTCCGGCGACGGCCACTCCCAGGCCATCGTCCACGCCGCGTCCAACGCTGACCCCGGGGCCGACGCGCACCCCGAGTCCGACGGAGACGGCATCCCCCTCGCCTGATGGGGTCGAGGTGACGGACTCGCCGACGCCCACGATCGAGCCGGCGACGCCGACCGCGACGGCGACGGCTTCGGTTGCGCAAGCCGGAGGCGATTTCGTCGTGCCGCGCGGGGAGCGGTTTCGTCTCGGGGTGTCATTGCCCTATGGCGCGAACCGCAGCTATGACCTGGCGGCGCTGCAGGTGGGGTGGGTGATGGACTGGGCGGTCCGAGGGTCGACGGCGCTCGATCCGGGCGTGATGTACGCGCAATCGGTACGGATGATCGGCGAAGTCCTGCGGCCTGAGGCTGCTGTGGTCGAGTCCGTGGCGCGGGCTCGCCCGGGTTCGCTTTGGCTGATCAGCAATGAGGGCGACGTGCGCTGGCAGGATAACGTCACGCCTGACGTCTATGCGCGGCTCTACCATGAGGCCTACCACGCGATCAAGCGGGGGGATCCGTCGGCGATCGTTGCGGCGGGGGGGATCGCTCAGCCGACGCCCCTAAGGCTGCGCTATTTGGATGAGGTTCTGCAGCAATACCAGGCGCAATTCGGGCACCCTTTGCCCGCGCAGGCCTGGCATATCCACAACTACATGCTGCGCGAGGAGCGTGACTCGTGGGGCGTTGACATTCCGCCGGGTCTGCCCGATGATCTGGGCGCGCAGTACAGCATCGCAGACAGCGGCAACGTCGAGCGCTTCAAGGCGCAGATCTACGACTTCCGGCGCTGGATGGCGTCGCGGGGCTATGCGGGACAGCCCCTGATCGTCTCGGAATTCGGCATCCCGATGCCGGCGGACTACGGCTTCCCCCCGGAGACGGTGGCGGCCTTTCTGGAGGCGACCTGGCGCTTTATGCTGACGGCGACGGATGGCGCCCTCGGCGATCCCAATGATGGGGGGCGGCTGGTGCAGCGGTGGTGCTGGTTTAGTATGGCGGTCCCATCGTATCCCACTGGGGACCTGATCGACTTGGAGAGCGGTAATTGGACCGAGTTGGGTCGTGCATGGATCCGGATGGTGCGGGATTGAGCACCCGTAACGGCGTTAAAGTGCGGACAGATCGCGCCATTGGCCTCATAAGCCGTCTCGTTGTACTCCTTGCCGCGGGCGGCGGCTTTGTCTGGCTTTCGATCAGGAACATGGGCCTGGGTGAGGTCTGGTCGGCGCTGTTGCAGGCGCGTGTTGGGTGGTTGCTCGCTGCCGGGCTGTCGGTCATCACGGTAACCATCGCCAAGGCTTGGCGTTGGTGGTATCTCTTTCCGTCGTACCAACGTCCTGACTCATTGCCTGGTGTCTTCGGCATCCTGACGACGTCCCAGATGCTGAACCTTCTGGTACCGGTGCGTTTGGGGGAGCTGGCCAGGATGGGACTGATGCTTCAGGAGGGTGTGCCGGTCCCTACCACGGTCAGCACCCTCATCGTCGAGAAGTCGGTGGAGTTGTTGGCAGCCGGCGTTCTATTGGCACTGGCCGCTCCAGCCGCCATTCTACCTCGGTGGTTGCCCTCGTCAGTTGGCGTGATGTCTGCGCTAGGCGGAGCGGCGGTTCTCATCAGTCTCTATGGTGTATGGTGGTTTCGGCGCCGTATCAGTGCTTTGGTAGGTAGGGCGGTCGGCTTTCGGGATTGGCTACCGGGGCGCTGGCAGGAGCGGATCAGAGCCGGATTTGAGTCGATGGTCGACGGACTCGTCATCCTCACCGATCTGGAGTCAGCCGTTCCGGTGGTAGCTCTGACGACCTTGGGCTGGGCCGCATCGGTCTTCACGATTGGTGCCGCCCTGGCGGCCTATGGTTTCTCCGTCAGGTGGCACGTTGCGTTCGTGTTATCTCTTGCATTGTACCTCAGCAATATCGTCCCTACGCCGCCGGCCTTGGTGGGGGTGGTCAGTGCTGTGACGATCGTGACCCTTGACTGGTTCGGATTTTCCGGCGACGGTGTGGCCGTAGCCGGTCTTGCTCTGAATGCGGTACTGGTAGCTCCAATTGCGTTCGTGGGGGGCTGGGCTACGCTCTATCGCTTTGCTCATCTGACTCGTCTGACCTTGGGCGATCGCTGGCGCGACAGCCTCGGGTTGCGTCGTGGCGACCGGTCCACCGGGTAGGGTACCTTCGGAGGCTAATGAAGATATGCGCCATCTACTGACAGCTGTCTTCACGTTGTCCGGATGCCTGCTGTTTTGGTGTCACTTCGGCTATCCGGTGTTCATCGCGCTTCTTGCCCGGTGGAGACCTCGGCCGCTGGAGCGTCGACCCTACACGCCGTCGGTAAGTCTGGTGATCCCGGCATACAACGAGGAGGCGTGTATCGATCGAAAGTTGCAGAATGCACTGCGGCTGGACTATGACGTTGATCTACTCGAGATCATCGTGGTAGCTGATGGCTCCACGGATCGCACGGTAGAGATTGTTGAGAGCTATGCGCCGCGGGGTGTACGGCTCTTGTTCCAGCCGGAGCGGCAGGGCAAGATCGCGGCGATGAATCGTGCCGTGCTGGTAGCTCAAGCAGAGATCGTTGTATTCTCGGATGCCAACGCGATGATGGAGCGTGATGGGATTCGCCAGATCGTCTCCAATTTCGCTGATCCCGAGGTGGGCTGTGCGGGTGGGGAGAAGCGAATTCGTCGGGCCGACGCAGTTCAATCGGAGGGTGAGTCTCTCTACTGGCGCTACGAGGCCTTCATCAAGCGAGCGGATTCGCTCGCGAATACAGCGATAGGTGCCATTGGGGAGTTCTTCGCGATTCGTCGCGACCTCTACCGCCCGCTTGAGACGGATAGCCTCATTGAGGACTTTGTTCTATCGATGCAGCTGGTGATGGAGGGGTGGCGTGTTGTCTACGATGATCGCGCCATCACTTGGGAGGAGGCGTCACCGACGTTAGCCGGGGAGTGGGCGCGCCGTGTGCGTGTGGCTGCCGGAGGGTTTCAGGCGATGCGGCGCCTTAGAGGTATGCTGTCGCCGAGGTACGGCCTCGCCGCTTTTCAGTACTTCTCCCACAAAGTACTGCGATGGCTGACGCCTTTTCTGCTCTTGATCGCCTTCCTGACCAGCGCGCTTGGCTTGGATCTTCTGATTCTACGCTGGGCCTTCTGGGTGCAGTTTGCTTTCTATGGACTTGCGCTGATGGGGTGGGGCCTGGAGCGCCTGGGTCTGGGACTCAAGCCCATTCGCGTGGTTTTCTACTTCTGCTTCGGCAATGCTGCTGTGCTCTTCGGCTTCATACGCTATGCAACGAGGACACAGTCGGTGCTCTGGAGCAAGGCGCGCTAACAGACGCTGATGGCTTCCCTTGCGACGCCTGAGCCATGGACGTGTTAGGGAGGGTGGTGAAGAGGCCAACCGGCGTCTCCGGCTCGTGGGTATACGTCGCTATCTGCGCTGTCGTGGCTGTGGGCTACGGCGCGACCCTCGCCCCATCGTTGACGTGGTCGCATTGGGGCTCGGACGGAGGTGACTTCGTCACGGCGGCGGTCACTGCGAGGGTTCCCCATCCGCCGGGATTCCCGGTCTACCTCGCGTTGTCGCGCCTGGCAGTGAGGATTTTTGCGACGACCGATCCCGCGCGGGTGCTCAACGTGCTATCTGCCGTGGCGGCAGGCGGTGCTGTGCTGCTCGTCGCCGCTACAGCGCGTCGCCGTGGTGCTTCGGCCTGGGCCGCGGCTGCGGCGGCACTCGCCCTGGCTTTCTCTTCCTGGTTGTGGTCGCAGGCGTTAATCACCGAGGTCTATGCGACGGCGGCACTGCTGGTGGGTATCGTGTTGTGGCTGTGTGAATGGGCTCAGACGCGTGGCGGTTGGTGGTGGGGCCTGGTGGGCTTCTGCTTGGGGCTGGCGGCGTCGACGCATTTGAGCACGGTCTTACTGGTTCCCTACATCGCAGCGCGCAGCTGGCGCGATAGCCCACGTGTGCTGCCGGGTCTCGCCGTGGGACTGTTGCCTTATGTGTTGCTTCCGCTTGCCGGACCTTGGCCGCAGCCCTGGGGCGACCTGCGATCGATGGCAGGTTGGCTGCATTATGTGTCGGCTAGGTTCTACTGGGGCAATGCCTTCGGCCTGCCGGCGGCTCTGTGGCCCTCACGGACACTGGCCTGGGTCGTGCTGTCGCTGCGGCAGTTCACACCCGTCGGTGCGTTACTGCTGATGCTCGGAGCGGCAAGCGCGGCGGGATGGGGGGTAGGCAGACGTCCGAACCGGCGGGAGGTGGGATTGCGTTCCGGATGGTTGCAGCGGGTGGTCGAGCGGCTGCGTTGCCTATGGTCTGATCCCTCCTCACGCGAGATCCTGGGCAGCGCAGTGTCCTTGGGGCTGGTCAGCCTCTATGCAATCGGGTATGATGCTGCGGATTCGTGGGTCTATCTGGTTGGGTATCTGCCGCTCGGGGCGCTCTATGTGGCCGGTGGGATCGATGCGGTGGGTGATTTGGGGGTGCCTGTGGCGGCGGGACTCCTCCTACCGCTGGCCCTGGTGGTGCTCAATGGTCGTGCGCTGAACCTGGCGCACGATCAGGAGGCGACGGTGTGGCTGGAGAGAACGCTGCTGCGACTTCCCGATCGCGCTATCGTACTCACCGCCGCCGATCGCCATACCTTTGCGCTCTGGTATGCGGTCGATGCACTGGGGAGCCGCCGTGATCTGCTCGTCGTGGACGAGCGGCTGCTGGGATTCGAGCCGTATGACGAGTTCCTGCGACGCGAAGGTGCGGACGGAGCGGTATGGGATGACGTGGACGCCGTAGGGTTTGCAGGCGAGCGTCCGGTGTGTGCGGTAGATCTAGAGGGTGGGGTGAGGTGTCCTTGATGTCGAGGCAGGTCAAACGGCGGGTGGTCTTGGGGGTTGTGGTGGCTCTGGGCGTTGCCGTGGCCGCGTGGACCTGGACCATCGGGCGCGCGTCCATCGACCTGCTCCGGCAGGCGCGGGCAGCCCAGGATGTGCTCGCTGCTGGGCCTCTGAACGCTGACCTGGACGAGATCACCCTGGTCGTCGACGCGGTGCGACGCGATGTGGTCGTCCTTGATCGGTATGCCGGTTGGTTAGCTCGCGTCGCAGCGCTCTACCGGTGGATGCCGGGGGTTGGGCCGTGGCTGGCTCAGGCACCGACGCTGCTTGACCTTGTTGAGGTGCTCACTGACCTGGGTCAGCGGACGTGGCATGATGTCGAGCCCACGGTGTCGGCTTACCAGCAAGGCGCGTCAATGCAGCGGTTGCTGCCCGAGGCCCTCGCGGCGGTGGCGAGCGACACAGTGACCAAGCAGGCACTGGCGGTACGCGCCACGGCGCTCTATGCCGAACTGGATGTTGACAAGCTGCCGGGGGCGGCTCGGGGGCCGCTGACCCTGCTAGGCCAGGTGCTTCCGTGGGCGGCGGACGGCCTCGCGGTCGCTGCCGTGGCTCCGGCCCTATTGGGTGTGGAGGAGCCCCAGACCTACCTGGTGCTGGCGCTCAACGAGGATGAGCTGCGCCCGGGCGGTGGGTTCATCACCGGTGTGGGACAGGTGCAGGTTGTCGGCGGTCAGATCGCTTCTATGGTCTTCCAGGATAGCTACGCCGCCGACGATTTTACGCAGCCCTATCCTGATCCACCGGCTCCGATGCGACAGTTCCTGGGCGTCGACCTCTGGGTCTTCCGCGACAGCAACTGGTCGCCCGACTTCCCGACGGCAGCGCGTCAGGCCTTGGAGCTTTACCGACCCGACGTACCGACGCCAGGCGAGATCGCAGGGGTCGTTGCGTTGGACCAGCGAGCGGTGCGGCTCGTGCTAGAGGGGCTGGGATCGGTGCAGATCGAGGGAGCCGACGAGCCCGTGACCGCCGACACGGTGCTTGGCTATATGCACGATGCCTGGGCGCCCGACGACGGGAGCCTCGGTGGGGCGTGGTGGGCACAGCGGAAGAGCTTTATGTCGGACCTGGCGGCTGCTGTGGTGCGGCGAGTCGAGTCGGGCCAGGTGGATATGCGAGGCCTCGGTCGCGCTATGGCTGCCGCGTTGGAGGGGCGGCACATTCAGGTGTTTGTTCGCGAACCGACCGTGGCAGCGTTCCTGGGTGATGTGGGGTGGGACGGTGGGTTGACTGTGCCGGAGGGCGACTTCCTGGCGCTGGTTGAGGCTAACCTGGGATACAACAAGGCCAGCACGATGATTGCCCGCCGGATCGAGTACGAGGTTGACCTGCGCGAGCAGCCGGCGCGCGCTTCGACCTTACTGACCTATACTCACCTAAGCTCTCGGGACATCGAGTGTGTTCCAGAGAGTCGCTATGATGTGGTGTATG
>JAXGUU010000165.1:0-8783 GCA_040774145.1 Anaerolineae bacterium | reverse complement strand
GCTATACTACACACACGACACCTCCTTGTTTGTGAGTGGTTTTGCTTGCTGCCTCCACTCTACAGGAAGTGTCGTTTCTTCGGTTGTCCTCTCGCTAGCGCTTGGGTTGGCTTCTACCCCTCTGACTTACTGCGGAATCCCCAGACGATGGCGGCGCCGAGTTGGCTCGTCCGTGCACGCATTCCCAGCATATCCGGGATCCTATGCTATAATGTCCCGTCAAATGGATAGGTGTCGCCGATGACCTACACGCTGCGGTACAGGCTTTCCCTTCTGCTCGGCCTGCTTGCGATCATCACGCTGGTCGCCGTGAGCGTCCAGCCGGGAGCCGCGCTGTCCAGTCTCCCACTCCTGCTGGCCTTCAGCCTCCTGATCGCGTTTGCCAGTGCCTACAGCGTGCCCGTCGGCGGAGGTGACGTCTCGCTGATGCCGATGACGGTGGCGTCTGCCTACCTCGTGATGGGCAAGGTCGCGACGGGGTGGGCTGTGCTGGTGGCCTCTCTGGCCTATGCGGTGGTCCGCTATCGGCGCGGACGCCTGCATCCGGAGTCGCGGGAGCCCAGAGGTCCTGCTCTGGTCGAGGCGACAGCACTCAACTTCGCGATGCACAGCCTCGGTATCTTCGCTGCGGCGTTGACTTTTGAGTCCTTGGGTGGCCAAGTCCCGCTGCGTGACGTTGGGCCACCGGTGGTTTGGTTGCTCGTGTTAAGTGCGGTCGTCTATCTGGCCGTCAACCATGCCCTGGTAGCGGGCTATTTCGCCGCGCGCAGTCGTGACGCGCTGCAGACCTATGTACACTCCGTCCCGGTGGTGATCGCCTATGAGGGCGGGCCGATGATCTGGGCGCCGCTCGTCGCGATTGTCTATACGCGCTTGGGCTGGGGTTTCTTCACCCTCTTTGCCCTGGCTCTGGTGGTCACGTCCTGGATCACGCACACGCTCGGTGTCACTAGCCGGCGACTGCAACGCCGCATCCGTGAGCTCAGTGGCCTTCAGGCGGTCGGTCAGGCGTTGAGCGCCAGTCTGGATGTGGAGCGTGTCGTGACAGCCGTCTACGAGCAGGTGCAGGACCTGATGCCTGCCGACTCTTTCTATGTCGCGCTCTACGATGCGGACACGGGCGAGGTTTCCTTCCCAATCACGGTTGAGGAGGGGGTTCGCCGGGTGGGTAGATCACGTCGAGCGCGTCGCGGTCTGACCGAGTATATCGTTGAGACGGGCGAGCCACTGCTGATCCCTCGCGACGTCGGGCGTCACATTGAGGCGTTGGGTCTCGAAAGCCACGGACGGGCGTCCGAGTCTTGGCTAGGCGTGCCGATTGTGGCAGGCGAGGATGTCCTGGGTGTCATCGCCGTTCAATCCTACACGGCGCCTGCGCTCTTTGATCGCTCACACCTGGATATCCTACAGACGATCGGCGCCCAAGCCGCGATAGCCATCGAGAACGCGCGGCTGTATGAACGCACCGACGAAGCGCTGGCCCGCAGGGTGCAGGAACTCGACTCCGTGCTGCGTACCACGCATGATGGTGTCATCCTGCTCGATCTTGCCCTGCGCTTGGTGACGATCAACCGTGCTATGGCTGACCTCATTGATGTGGCACAGAGCGACGTCATGCGCCACCCCGTTGATGCCCTGCGTTTGGATGGTGAGGCTGTGGTTCGGCGCATCTGCTACACCATGGAGCAGCTGGAAGCGGACTGCGCGCGGTTGCGGCGGGGCGAAGCCGAACAGGCTGATGCCGTGGTCGTGCTGCAGCCCTCGGGTCGGCACGTTAGCCGGACGCTCACGCCGGTGCGTGATACCCAGGGGCGGATCACGGGCTGGTTGTTGGTCTTTCGCGACCTAACCGAAGAGCTCGAGTTGGCGCGTCTGCGCGATGACCTGACCGGGATGCTGGTCCACGACCTGCGGTCGCCCATGTCTCTGATCTCGGCGAGCCTCGCCATGATCGAGGAGCGTATGGAGTCCTTCGAGCATCCTGGCGAGGGGGACGCGTCCGCCGAA
This sequence comes from Anaerolineae bacterium, assembly GCA_040774145.1. GTDB lineage: Bacteria > Chloroflexota > Anaerolineae > B4-G1 > SLSP01 > PWVB01. Next base: position 6,776 of record JAXGUU010000165.1, on the reverse strand, counting down.
CAGGATAGCTCGGCGGAACAGATTGCGCGCCTTGTCGGCATCGCACAGCGCAGCGGCGATCGCGTGATGGCCCTGATCGATGATCTGCTTGATATCAGTCAGCTCGAGCGGGGGCAGCTGCCGATGAACTGTGAGGAGATACAACTGCCGGAGCTACTCAGGGAGATTGCAGCGCGCTATCGACCGGCGGCGGCTGCGCACGGCATTGAGCTTCAGGTCGACAGTGCCCGCGAGCTGCCGGCCCTGTCTGCAGATCGATCCCTGATGACGCGCGTCTTGGCCAACCTCGTCGACAATGCCCTCAAGTTCACACCCGACGGCGGAGAGATTGTGCTGCGAGCCGAGCTCGACCATAGCGCCGTGGGGGCGGGGTGCGTGGTGATCAGTGTGCGCGACACCGGTCCCGGGATCCCCGTCGAGGCCCGGGCGCAGCTCTTCGAGAAATTCCAGCAGATCCCGTCGATCCGCGGGCGGCGTCGGGGCACCGGGCTTGGGCTGCCCTTCTGCAAGTTGGTGGTGGAAGCCCACGGAGGTCAGATCTGGGTCGAGAGCGAGGTGGGGTGGGGCAGTACCTTCATCGTCGCCCTGCCGATGGACGGACCTCCTGCGCTGCCACGAGCTAACACCGGCTAACGCCCTCGTCTCTTGAGGTGTGAGGAGCTGCCGTCTAGTACCTCATCACGGTGTCGTAGCTCTTCCTCACAAACGCCATCACGCGGTCGATGCGCTCAAGGTCGTCTAGCGTCACCTGAACCCAGCGTTCGATCTCCCGCTCCCCGGCCTTGAAGGGCTCGACCGTGTACTTGGCCTCCAGCTCCTCGCGGTCGCGCTTGCGTACCTGCGTGATCACGATACCGTGAGTGACCAGAAAGGCGAAGAGCTTGCCGTCGGCTAGATAGGCGGGGCAACCGAACATGCGCCGCGTGGTCACGTTCGGCCAGGTGAGCACCTGGCGTTCGACCAGCTGCCGCAATGCCTTGGCATCCGACTCTATGTAGTAGATCATAGCTTGCTCACTCGTTGTGCCCCGTTACGGGCGCGCTTCTTCGACCACTGCCAACACATAGCTCACCGCGCCGTCATCCAGCCGCACAAGCGTGTGCGGCGCCTGCGCATCATACCAGGCCGTCTGCGACTGCGGATCGCCGTCCGGGGCGTCCCACGTCAGACACACTTTCCATGTTATGTGGTTTCCGCTGGGTGTCCAGACGGGCTCCCCCCCTTGCACCTGGACGAAGCCGTCGACCCGGTGTAGCACCCCTTGCGCGTCAGACTGAATCACCGTGACGGGCGCTCCATAGGGGAGTCGGAAGGGCAGAGCCTGAAGTCGCCAAGCCCACTCATATCCGATCAGCGTGGAGGGGTCTCCAGGCCGAGGGTCGTCCGCATCCTCGTGACGGTTCGGGGCGATGGGGACATCCTCAGCACCGGGTGTCGGGAAGCGCAGCTCAGTGACCTGCAGGTCGCCCCGCTGCAGCTCCATGTGGAGCCTATCCAGGGTTAACGCCGGTGAGGTCCACGTGGCGACCATGTGCCAGGACGTGGCGTCGGCATAGAGCACCTGGGTCAGGTTGCTCAACCCAAAGGGAAGCTGTCGGACGATGTCGTAGGCGGCATCATCCGACGCGCCGCCGGCACGTCGGCCTCCCCACATCGGCACCTGCGCCACCAAGTCGACGACCTCGTGAGCAGCGTCGCAGGTCAGCACGACGATCCCCAACGCCGGTTCGGTTGTGCACGTGGCCTCGCCGACGGCGTGGCCCAGTCGATCGACAATGTTATAGGTCCAGCGCATGTGAGACTGCCACTGAACCGGCACACTGAGGTCGACGCTGTCGTCGAGGACCGCTTCCGGAAAGCGGTGGATCAGGACCTCAGTGGCGGCAGCATAACCGTAGATCGCCAGCAGTACCGTCAGGGGGATCGCCCAGACGTAACCTCGGCGCGTCTGAGTCAAAGGGATGGTCGCCGGCGAGGTGGTGGTACATAGAAGCCAGAGCGCCGCATAGGAAGCGGGAAGCGCTAACATGGCGACAAAGATGAGGCCAAAGGTCAGGGTGCTGACGACTCTAGCCGACGCGAAACTCGTGGCGATCAGGAGCAGCGTGGCGATCGCGTTGAAGCCGGCGTGTAGCGCTATGGCAGGGACGAGGGACTCTGTGCGCCAAGCGATGAGACCCAGCGCTAGCGCGACCGGGAGCAGGCTGAAGAGGCCCTGGAAGCGAAGGTGGTAGAGCGAGAAGATCAGGCCGCCGATCACGACGCCGATCCATGGATGCCGGTGCTCGTAGGCCCGCTGAACGTAGCCGCGGAACATCACCTCCTCACAGAGCGGGGCGACGATGACGGTGGTGATCGCGAGCGCAATGGCCTCGAGTCCTGTGCGTGGGAACTGCGCGGGCGTCACCGGTGTCGTGTAGCCGAAGACGGCCCTTGACAGCAAGTTCAGTGAGATACCGGTCATCCAGAGTCCGGGGACGGCGACCAGGGCCAGCACGACGGCCCGCGGTTCGGCACGGCGCAGGCGCGCCGTTTGGCGCATCGGGAGCCGCTCACGTCCTAGGCACAGCAGGGCGGCGCCTGCTAGGGCTAGCTCGACCACGATGCCGATGGCATAGCGGGCCAGGGCATTGGTCTCCGAGCGGCCGGAGAAGATCAGCATCAGGATGCCGAAGACCAGATAGAGATTGGCTAGCCCGCGAGAGGGAAGACGTGACGCCGGGGTGGCGGGTCCGCGTGGTGGCGCCGGCGCCAACTCGGGCAGACGATCGGTCAAGTGCGACCGCTTTCTACCTCGAGGCCGGGGATGTGCGCGCGGCGCTCAACGTGGTGCATGACCCATGTCATCAGGAGCACGATGATCAGGTAGATGACACCGACGAAGGGTAACATGACCATCTGGTTGTAGTGCCGGCTCATAATGCGTCGCGCCTGGCCAAAGAGGTCGGCGACCGCGATCAACGAGACGATGGAGGTGTACTTGACCATGTAGGCAACCTCGTTGGACCAGGGGGCCACCGCGATCCGGAGGGCCTGCGGCAGGACGACGTTGATGATCGCCTGGGAGCGCGTCATGCCCAGCGCCCGCGCCGCCAGGGTCTGGCCCGACCCGATGGCCTGGATCGCGCCGCGAAAGTACTCGGCCTGGTAAGCGCCGCTGTTCAGTCCTAGCGCGATGTAGGCCGCGGTCATGGGCCGCAGCACAAGAAAGCCGCTGGGGAGACCCAGATCCATGACGATAGCGTTGAGTCCCGGATCGGCGAGCCCGTAGTAGACAAAAAAGAGCTGCACCAGGAGTGGTGTGCCGCGGATCAGATCCACGTAAGCCGTGGCGATAGCGCGCAGGGGCCGACTTCCGTAGACGCGCAACAGCGCTGTGGGTAATCCGAGCAGGAAACCGATGATCAACGCTCCGGCACTCAGCTTGAGGGTCACAGCCAGGCCCTCGCCGAGGCTGGGCCAGATCATCGCCCAGAAATCGCTCAGGCTGCCCATAGTTCAGGTGTTCTCCTGTTCCTCGGACGACTCGTCACCATAGAGCTCCGTGATCTTCCCCAGAAACTCCGCTGTGCGCGGATGCTGCGGATTGTAGAACAGTTGTGCGGGAGGACCTTCCTCAACGATGCTGCCACCCTCCATGAAGACGATGCGGTTGGATACCTCCTTGGCAAAGCCCATTTCGTGTGTAACGACCAACATCGTCATGTGCTCCTCCGCGAGCTTCTTCATCACGGTCAGCACTTCGCCGATCAGCTCGGGATCCAACGCAGATGTGGGTTCGTCAAAAAGCATCACCTTGGGCTTCATCGCCAACGCCCTCGCGATCGCGACCCGTTGCTTCTGACCACCTGACAGCTGACCCGGATAGGCATCCGCCTTATCGTCTAGCCCAACACGTGTCAACTCCGCCAGCGCTAGTTGGCGCGCTTCGTCCTTGGGGACTCGCTTGACCTTGATCAGACCGATGGCGACGTTGTTGACGGCTGTGAGGTGGTTGAACAGGTTGAAGTCCTGGAAGACCATCCCGACCTCAGCCCGACAGCGGTTGATGTCGCACTCGGGTGAGGTGACCTCAATGTCGTCCAGCCATACCTGGCCCGAGTCCGGAACGGTAAGCTGGTTGATACAGCGCAGCAGGGTGCTCTTGCCGGTGCCGCTGGGGCCGATGATGACAGCCACCTCTCCACGTGCGATCTCCAGGGAGACACCCTTGAGGACCTCGAGATCACCATAGCGCTTGTGCAGATCGACAATTCGGATGATCGGGCGGGTCGACGTGGCCATCGTCATGGATCTTGTTCCTTTGCCTTAGTGAATGGGCTGAGCCTTGGCTGAGCTACAGCTCTACCCAGCTGAGATCGCCGTTGGTCAGATCAAGGATGGCGAAGCTTGGCGGGTACCAACGTGTATTGCCGAGAGCGCCCGGGTTGATGATCCTGGTGCTCTCGACCTTCTCATCGCGTCGACGGTGTGTGTGCCCGACCACCATGACCTGGGTCGCAGCGGATAGCATGATCTGTCGCGCCCGTACGGCGTCGACATCGTGGATGAGGGCGATCGACGTTCCCTCGAGTGTCAACGTGTGCACTTTTCGAAATCGCTCGGGTCCGAAGAGCTCAAACGCGGTGTGCGTCAGACCGGGGTCGTGGTCCATATTGCCCTGCGCAACCCAGACATCAAATCCCTCAAAGAGCCGCAACGTGACGGCGCTCGTGACGTCACCGGCGTGAAAGACGCGCGTGATCCCCTCAGTCCTGAGCCGCGCTAGGGCCCGCCTGACGCTGCTCTGGTCGTTGTGGGTGTCGGAGACGAGGCCGATGCGCATGTCCGTCATGTCGCGGCTGCCTGAAGGGCTGAGCCCATCGGATCAGGTCAGCCGAACGTCGAGGACCTCGGCACCGATGTTGCGCATCGCCTCCACCAGCGCGTCGGTGGATACGCCGAGGACCTTCACCACCAAGAGGCCATGACGATGCTCGTCGCTATAGAAGGTGCCCAAAGAGACGACATCGCCTCCGGCCGCCGCAATGGAACCGGCGATCCGGCTCAGTGTGCCCGGCTCGTCACGGACAAGGATGGTCAGTCGAATGCCCTCATCGCGAGCTCCCATCATCTCCAGTAGGGTCTTGAAGATGTCCGTCTCGGTGATAATGCCTACGACCGACTTGTCCCGAACTACCGGTAGACCCCCGACGTCGCTATCGACCATAACCCGCGCGGCTTCCTCCAAGGGGACGTCCTCAGTGACGGTGACCACGGTCTTGGCCATGATCTCCTTGACCTTGAGTTTGGACAGGAGGTACCCGATCTCATAGACGTTGAGGCTGGTGGCAGGTGAAGGCGAGGCGTAGAGCAGGTCCTTCTCGGCGACGATGCCTACGAGGTGTCCCTGTTTGTCGACGACGGGCATACGGCGTACCTTGTGCTGCCGCATGATGTTGAGTGCTTCGGACACGGACGTGTCGGGTGTGACCGTCACCGGAGTCTGGGTCATCCTATCTTTGACGAACATCACTCTCTCCTTGGGATATCGACCTTGATTGTGCTATTATGTCATAGCTCACGTGTTTGGCAAATGCGCCCGGTGGGATTCGCCCATTCTGCATAAGGAGAAGCGTATGGATATCACGACGGTCAGAGTCGAGCGGCAGGCCCTTTTGGCGTTCTGCGCACGGGTCTTTGAGTCACTCTCGTTGCCCCGGGACGATGCATGGGTGGCGGCGGATGTGCTGGTCGCCGCGGATGCGCGTGGCATCCCTTCTCACGGGGTCGCGCGGCTACCGAGATACGTGCATGGCCTGGAGATCGGCCTGATGCGTGTGGACGCAGCGCCGGAGACGATCCGTGAGACACCCTCCTCGCTGTTGATCGACGCGCGCGGGGCGATGGGTGCACCGGTGAGCGCGCGCACGATGCGCAGCGTGATGGCCAAGGCGACCGATGCGGGGGCTGCGTTTGGCTGCGTGCGGGACTCCAATCACTTTGGGATTGCGGGCTACTACGCGATGATGGCGCTTGAGGCTGACATGATCGGCTTCGCGATGACGAACACCGCGGCGCTGGGGGTGCCGACGTTCGGTCGCGACCTGGCTTTCGGGACCAATCCCTTGGCGTTCGCTGCACCCGCCGGCACGGAAGGCGCCTTCGTGCTCGACATGGCCACGACGGTGGTGACGCGCGGCAAAGTGGAGGTCTACGATCGATCGGGCAAGGCGCTCCCCGACGGGTGGGCTGTGGACGATCAGGGGCGTTCCGCCACAGATCCCGCCCGGATCCTGCACAATCTCACCTATCAGCTGGGGGGCGGCATCCTGCCGCTGGGAGGGATCGGTGAGCTGTTCGGCGGTCACAAGGGATATGGCTTGGCGGTGATGGTTGATATCCTCTGTGGCGTGCTGTCGGGCGGGGGCTTCGGGCCCGATATCGCCGACACCCCGGGATCAAGCGCGCGCGTCAGCCACTTCTTCGGCGCGATTCGCGTCGACACCTTCCGTGATCCGCATGCCTTTCGAGCGGATATGGATCGGTTGTTGACCTCGTTGCGGACCCAGCAACCCGCGGAGTGTGCGGATCGTGTCTACTTCGCCGGTCTGAAGGAGGCGGAGTTTGAGGCTGAGTGTGAGCTCCTGGGCGTGCCGCTACCCCTGAGTGTCTATGAGCGGCTGTTGGAGACGGGTCGGCATTGCGGGGTCGAACCACCTGCCCGGCGCGAATGACGTCCTGAGTGGGGAGACGACACCCCCCGAGAGGACGACGTTCAAGGGCCTCTCGGGGGG
>JAXGUU010000164.1:0-8854 GCA_040774145.1 Anaerolineae bacterium | reverse complement strand
CGGGCGAAACCTGCTCCGCGTTCAGGGTGACCTATTGGCAGCCCATGCCCTGGGCGTGCGGAACGTCTTTGTCGTCATGGGCGATCCGACGGCGATCGGCGACTACCCTGACGCGATGGACGACTACGATGTGGTGCCTTCAGGCCTGATCAAACTGATCAAGCAGGGGTTCAACGCGGGTGTCGATCACGCCGGTGCGGACATTGGCCAACCGACGGCTTACTTCGTCGGTGGGGCGCTCAGCCTCTCGCCCGTAGACGTGGCGCATGAGGTGAAGGTGCTGCGGCGCAAAGTGCAGGCCGGTGTGGACTTCCTGTTGACGCAGCCGGTCTATGACGTGGAGGCAGCGCGACAGGTACTGGACGCCTATGCGGATCGCTACGGACCGCTCGAGGTGCCGGTGCTGGCGGGCATCTTGCCACTCTATGGCGTGCGCCACGCGCGCTTTCTCGACAACGAGGTGCCGGGGATCACGATCCCGCCCGCGGTTGTGGCGCGGCTGGAGGGAGCGGGCGAGAAGGCACCGCAAGAGGGCGTGCGCATCGCGGTGGAGTTGATCGAGGCGGTGCGCCCGTGGGTGCAGGGTGCCTACATCATGCCGGCGTTCAACCACTACGACCTCGCTGCCGAGGTCATCGACGGCGTGCGCTCGGGGCTGGCGTCTAGCTTGTGAGGTGAGGCGCTAACCGTTCTGATCGCGTGTGGGCGGCTGGACAAGGCCTCCAAGGACTGCGTTCAGTGCCTCGACAAGCCCGGGCAGACTGCGCGTGATGGTGTTCCAGAGGATATCATTGTCGACAAAATCGTACCCGTGGATCAGCCGGTGGCGCATACCGATGATCTGCGGCCAGGGTATCTCTGGATGATCTCTCTGTAGGTAGGCTGGGACGTGAATCGCTGCCTCGCCAACCAACTCCACCAGTCGAGTCAATGCCAGTCGGAGCTTCTCGTCATCATCAAGGTCTTGTCGAGTCTGTCCGGCGGCCAGAGAAATAGCCTTTGCGGCATAGTCTCGCATATGGAGAAGCCTGATCCTAGGGTCACGCTTCGACATACCGGACCTCGGCCTCGTGTAGGACTTCGTCGCGGATGTACTTGCTCAGGCTGTAGGGTGTGTTGAGGTCAACCCTACGCCCACCCAACAGGGTGGACAGCTCCTGCTCCATATCGTAGAGTTCAAAGAAGCCCACGCGCGCCTCTGGCTTGAACTCGACAAGAACATCTACATCACTGCTCGGGGCGAAGTCCTCTCGGAGAACTGACCCGAAGAGCGCAAGCTTTCGGATCTGGTTGCGGCGGCAGAAATCCGCAATCTGACGTTGGCTCACTCTGATTCGCGCACGCATGGCTTGCTCCACCTACGAGTATAGGATAGCCATGACCGAAGTCAACGGCGTATGGGAATCAGCGCCGCTCATAGCCGTCACGGCGGATTGGATCTCAAGCTACGAGCTTGGCCGCCCAGGCGGCAGCGCGCTCGAGCTCGCCGTCTCTGAGCGGTCCCTCGGAAGCGTTGACGTAGAAGCCCTCGTCGGCCGCTACCGCCTGGCCACCCTTCTTCTGCAGCGCAGCGAGTATCGGTTTCGCCGCGTAGCCAAAGAGCTTCACCATCACCTTCAGGAATCCCGAACCACTTTCTTCAGCGGAGATGCGGGTGTCAAAGGCTGCAACCTTGACGCCGCTGAGCGCGTTGGCTGGCAGCGCCTTGATCCAGGCCATCGTCGCGGGCGTGGCCCGGAAGGCGCGGGTGGGCGACCCAACGACGAGAAGGGTGACTTCGACAGGCGCCGCTGAACTGACGGCGGGCACCTTGACCGCCTCAGACCCTAACGCCTGGGCCACGGCCTGTGCAACTTTCTCTGTGTTGCCAAACACCGAATCGTAGACGACCAACGCCTTCATGCAAACACCTCAATGGGTGGGATTGAGCCAGCTATGACTCATTGCGCGCCACAGCCGAGCTCGCACCGCCTCGGGTACGGCTGACAGCCAGCGTTGGCCACATTATACACTATGCCGCTCCGTGGCTGGCCGCGTCGGCAGACAGCCTTGGACAGGCCTGATGCCGTGGCTTGGGATGCTATGCGGCCTGCGTGGAGCGTTGCGCGGCAGCGTTCAGCGCGACGATGGCGTCGGAGTGCACCTGCAGTAGATCCGATCCCTTGGTGTTCACCCAGAAGCGGACGGTCAGCGAGGTGGTGATGAGGGTCAGATCGTCGGCCCACACGCTGGGAGGGGGTGTCTCGAGGACGCCCGGCACGGCGCGAATGGTCTCGCTGAGGAGCGCCATCATGGCGTGGGCATCCTGTCCGTGGCTCAGCGCGATCTTGACCGTACGCATTCGCGTCTCGCTGCGGGTGTAGTTACTGATGGGGTTCTCAAAAACCTTGGTGTTGGGGATGATGACGACTTCACCATCCCAGGTGCGGATGACGGTGTCGCGCGTGTTGACGGCGACGATGGTGCCGGCGAAGCCTGCCACGGAGACGCCATCTCCGATGACGAAGGGCTGGCGGATCATCAGGAGGATGCCGGCAACGAAGTTGCGGGCGATGTCCTGCAGCGCGAAGCCAATGGTCAGCCCCGCGACGCCCAGCCCGGCCAGAAAGCCGGTGACGTTGAAATTGACCTGTTCGAGGGCCACGATCAGCCCGGTGCTAACGATGGCCCAGCGCACGAGGCGGGCGAGCAGATCAAGCAGGCCCTGTTCCTGAATGCGTCGACCCAGGGCCTTGCGCATCGCGCGAGCCGCCGGGCCTGCAACCAGCAAGGCCGCGATGAATGTGATCAGTGCGACAATGAGGTTGGGGATGAACTGTAGTACTCTGACGAGCAGTGCCTGCATCGCTTGGTCAATGGCCACGAATTCGCCTCCTGGATCTATTTGACAGCCGAATATCGGGCGCGGGGCCAATCGGGCGGCATCCCTCCGATGCGCCGTGCCAGCCTGAGCACCCGCTAGAACAGGCGCCGCACCGCGGCGCAGATGCGGTCTCTCCTGGGAAGCACCTGGTCCTCGAGGTGCCGGCCTCGAGAACCACAGCCGCCAGCTCCCCCGAGAGGCCAAATCCCTCATAGTCTTCGTCGACCACCAACACTCGCCCCGCCTGTGCGGCCACTTCGCGGACTGCCGCTGTGTCCAGCGGTGAGACGGTGCGCAGATCCAGCACGCTGGCTGAGATCCCTTCCGTCTCAAGGACCTGCGCGGCTTCGAGCGCGCGGTGCACGCCCACACCTACGCTGATGATGGCCACATCCCGTCCCTCACGGCGCAAAACGGCCCTGCCGATGGGGAGTGGGGCCCAGCTCCGGGGCCCCGGGCCTCTGGCCCCTTCTGCAGGCACATCATACTGGACCGTGCGGCGCCCGCCGGAGCCCAGGAACTCGAGGTACGTCTCCGACAGCAGTTTATGCTCGAGGAAGATGACCGGGCCGGCGTGCTGAAGCGCAGCCAGCATCAGGCCGCCAGCGTCCGCCGGCGTGGAGGGTATCAGGATGGTCAGCCCGGGTATGTGCGCCAGCCAGCCCCATAGCGCCTGTTCGTGCTGCCCGCCATCGCCATAGCCTCCGCCGCAAGGGGCGCGCACCACAACGGGCGCGGTCCATTTGCCCCCCGAAAACGTCTCGACTTTGGCCGCGTGATTCAACAGGGCATCGATGCACACGCCCAGGAAGTCCGCCATGTAGACCTCAACCACGGGCCGTAAGCCGGCCATTGCGGCGGCAACGCCCGCACCCAGGAAGGCGCTCTCGCTGATGGGCGTTCCCCGCACGCGTTCAGGCCCGAAGCGCACCAGCAGATTGCGCCGCAAGAGCGGGACGTCCTCGCCCAACAGGACGATACGGGCGTCGCTTGCCATGGCCTGAGCCAGCGCGTCGTCGATCGCCTCGGAGAAGGAGAGGGTTCTCATGGCGTCACCTCCATCAGGGCCGCCGCCACCACGTCGACCAGCTCACGAGCCGTCCATTCCTCCAGCTCCTGCAAACGTGCGGGATCCGCAAGTAGGACTCGGCGGGCACGCGGCACCGGGTCATTGGCTGGGTTCTGTCGCCCATCCGCTTGTGTGGCGCGCATCGCTCCGAGTAGCTGGCTCAGACCTGCCAGTCGCCCGCGCAACGCTGCGCCGCCTGGTCTCAGGAGCGATCGGGTCAGCGGAGGGCCGATGTTGGTCATCTCTCCGAGTGGGTCGCGAATAGCTCTGAGGAGCTGGAAGCCGAGGAAATGCCCCTCGAGGTGCACGCAGCTCGCATGCAAGAAGGTGGGTCCCTGACCGGATCGGGCACGCTCGATGGCTGGTTGAGAGGCTTCCCAAACCGCAGTCACATCGCGACCATCGACCTCCACTGCAGGTACGCCCAGGCCCCGTGCGCGGTCAACCAGCCTGCCACCGGTCACCTGCGCAGACTCCATCGTGATCGACCAGGCGTCGTCCTTGCAGACGAAGAGCACCGGCAGATTCCAGACCGCGGCCAGGTTCAGTGACTCCATAAGCATCCCCTGGTTCATGGCCCCTTCGCCGAAGAAGGCCACCGCAATGGAATCAGGGCGGAGATACTGCGCAGCCAGCGCAAACCCGGCGGCGGCCGGCCCCACCGCGCCAACGATGCCCGAAGAGGCGGCCAGGTGTTCCCGGGAGAACAGGTGCATATGTCCTCCCATCCCGCCGCACAGGCCGTTCGCCTGGCCGAGGAGCTCACGCAGGATCAGAAGGGGATCGACACCGCGCAGGAGCAGTGCAGCCGTTCCGCGGTGGTCCAGCGCCATAGCGTCACCTTCGCGCAACTGGCTCACGACGCCGGCGATGATGGCCTCCTCGCCGGTACCCAGGTGCATCTCACCCGAGATCAGGCCGTCGTGCCATAGCGTGGTGACGGCCTCTTCGAACAGGCGAGTTCTCAACATCAGGGGATAGAGCGTCCACTATCGGGTGCCATAGCGACCTCCGCGCCTCTTTGACGGTCAGACATGCGCCGAACGCACCAGATGCAGGTCTTCGGAGGCCGGCGCCGCTTCACTGGAGAAGCCGACCACCGCGAACAGGTCCGCCCCGCGTGCGTCGGTTAACTCCCGTACGTCGGCAGGCCAGTCCAGCAACGTGCGCCGACGCTGGGAGTCGGACATGCCCATCCCGGGTTGCTCGGGGACGATGAGCTGGATGTGCAGGCCGTCCGCAATCGAGGCGTCAGGGTGGCGGAGGAACCGGGAGCCGGGGATGCCGTGGAACAGGAAGACCGGCTTGCCGTCGGGCGTGCCATACTCCGCGTAGCTCAGTCTCCGTCCGTCACAAAGCCAGACGGAGCGGTCGCCAGAGCGCGCTGGTCGAGAACAGCCACGCGAACCGCGCCCGTCTGAAGCTGACACGCGCCGCACCTCCCTGGAGCAATCAGGCTACGAACGGAAGCGACACCCGGCTGGGTCGCAGGTCTCCACGGATCGGCACAGATCACAACGCAAGGGACCCGTGTCGCTCCGCGAGCGATCTCTAGCGCAACATAGCGCGGACCAGGGTGGGGACCTGAGCGAGGGCGTCGGCGAGTTTTTCGGGATCGCGGCCACCGGCCTGGGCCATGTCGGGACGGCCACCGCCACCGCCGCCGACCATCTTCGCGAGGTCGCGCACGAGGTTTCCGGCGTGGACGCCGCGCTCCGTCGCGAGCCGTTTGGTCGTGGCGGTGATCAGGAGCGGTTTGCCCTCGACCACCGTGCCAAGGACCACGACGCCGTCCTGAACCTTATCGCGGAACCAGTCGGCCATCTCGCGTAGCGTGTCGGCGTCGGGCGCACTCACCAGCGCGGCAAGTACGGGAACGCCGTCGACATCAATGACCTGATCGAGCGCCGACTGGAAGTCAGCACGGGCCAGCTTGTGCGTGAGTTGGTCGATCTCGCGGTGGGCTACCCGGAGCTCATCCTGCAGACGCGCGATGCGGTCGACTACCTCGTCTGCGCCACTGCCGAGGAGCGCCGCGGCCTGCTCTTGCCGCGCGCGCAGCGTCTGGACGGCCTGGAGCGCGCCGCGACCCGTGGTCGCTTCGATGCGCCGGATCCCTGCACCGATGCCGTACTCGGCAAGGATCAGGAAACCGCCGATGTCGCCGGTGCGGTCAACATGCGTCCCGCCACAGAGCTCCTGACTGAACGGCGCGCCAGCCGGCCCCACGCGCAGCACGCGCACGACATCACCGTATTTCTCGGTGAAGAGCGCAGTCACGCCCTGCTGTAGCGCATCACGATAGGACTCCTGCCGGGCACTCACCTCGTAGTTGGCAAGGATGGCGTCCGTGGCGATGCGCTCGATCTCGGCACGCTGATCCGCCGTGATTGAACCGCTGTAGTTGAAGTCGAAGCGCAGCCGGTCGGGGGCGACGACAGAGCCCGCCTGCTGGACGTGGCTCCCGAGCACCTGGCGCAGCGCCTTGTGCAGCAGGTGGGTAGCGGTGTGGTTGCGACGGATGTCCCACTGCCGCGCCGCATCGACCTCGGCGGTCGCGGCGTCTCCCACACGAGGGGTGCCGGAGACCACCTCGCCGATGTGCACGACGAGGCCCTCGACGGGCCGGCGGGTGTCGGTCACGCGCACTTCCCAGCCGGTGCCGGCAATGCGCCCGATATCGGTCACCTGACCACCGGACTCGACGTAGAAACAGGTATCCTGAAGGACGACCTCGACTGCCTCGCCCGCTGTTGCCTCGTCAACAATGTCATCGCCCTTGAGCAGCGCGACCACGCGGGTCTCCCGCCGGGTGCCACTGTAGGGATCCTGTGTCAGATCCCACGTCCCGCGCTGCGTCTGAATCCAGTCGTGCAGCACCGGGTAGACCTGGGCGTGCGCGTCGGCCTCCATTTCAAAGGCTCCGGCAGCGCGGGCACGGGCGCGCTGGGCTTCGCGCGCGGCACGGTAGCTCGCCTCATCAACCGTGAGGCCCTGTTCGAGGACGATATCGCGGGTGACCTCGAAGGGCAGGCCGAGTGTGTCATGGAGGAAGAAGGCCTGCTCGCCTGAGATCGTGGTGCGGCCCGCGCTGCGCGCTGCGTCGATCATCTCCTGCAGCCGGGAGAGGCCCTGGTCGAGCGTGCGCAGGAACCGCTGCTCTTCTCCGAGGATGGTGGTCTTGATGAAGTCGACGCGCGCGGGCAACTCGGGGAAAACGTGGCCCATCCGCTCGATGACCGTGTCGGCAAGCGTGGCCATGAACGGCTGCGTGAACCCTAGGGTCCGCCCGAAGCGCACTGCACGGCGCAGCACCATCCGCAGCACATAGCCACGCCCATCGTTAGCGGGCATCACACCGTCGCCGATGAGGAAGGTGACCGACCGGATGTGGTCAGCGATGACACGGTAGGCGACGAGGTTGGCCTCGCGTTCAGCATCGGTGTGCCCGGCGAGGGCCTGTGTCTTCTGAATGATGGGCCAGAAGAGATCGGTGTCGTAGTTGACGCTCTTGCCCTGGAGTAGCGCTACCAGTCGCTCGAAGCCCAGCCCGGTGTCCACGTGGGTGGCGGGCAACGGCTCGAGCAGGTCATTGCCGAGGCTGTTGTACTGGATGAAGACCAGGTTCCAGTATTCGGTGTAGCGCGCGCAGTCGCCGTTCACGCGGCAGACGTGGCCCGGGACGCCCTGCTTGTCGCACGCCTCAGGTCCGCGGTCGTAGTGGATCTCGCTGTTGGGGCCGCAGGGGCCCGTATCGGCCATCATCCAGAAGTTGTCCTTGCGGCCCGAGTAGAGGATGTGGTCCGGGTTGATATCCGTCTCGGTGCGCCAGTAGTGAGCGGCCTCGTCGTCGCGAGGCAGGTCGCCCTTGTCGTCCTCGAAGACCGTGGCCCACAGGCGGCTCTTGTTGAGGCCGTAGACCCCGGTGAGGAGCTCCCAGGCCCAAGCAATGGCTTCCTTCTTGTAGTAGTCGCCAAAGGACCAGTTCCCGAGCATCTCGAAGAAGGTGTGGTGGGTACCATCGCGGCCCACCTCCTCCAGATCGTTGTGCTTGCCCGACACGCGCATGCACTTCTGGGTATCCGCAGCGCGGGTGTAGGGGCGCGTGCCCGTGCCGAGGAAGACGTCCTTGAACTGATTCATGCCAGCGTTCGTGAAGAGCAGCGTCGGGTCGTCCTGGGGGACGAGGCTGGCGCTGGGCACGATCGCGTGCCCGCGCTCGGCAAAGAAATCCAGGAAGGCCTGTCGGATTCGGTCGGCGGTCCAGTTCTCGGTCATGGGTCTCCTCGTATGCGTGCAGTACAGTACATCGAACAATACATTCTAGCCTAAGGGGCGCCCCAGTCAAACCTCACTCGCCTTTTCGCTCCTTCGCTGCTACACTTGCCGGTATGCACAATCGATTCGTCGTTCTTATCATCCTGGTCATCTTCGTGCTCACTGCGTGCGGAACGCCGGCTGTGCCAGCAGTGCCTACGGCGTTGCCCACGACGCCGGCGCTCACGGCGACGCCAGCGCCGACGTGGACGCCGATACCCACGCCCACGCCCACACCAATTCCCCCCGCGCGGCTGACGATCGACTGGCCTGCGTCCGTCTCGCCGCTCAACCCGGCGCCCCTGGCGGTATCGCTGATGCCGCCCGCCGGCACGAGCGTCAACGCAACGATCACGGCGACCGTGATGGACCCTGAGGCCCAGATCTATAGGACCTTCGCGCTGACGGATCGCCAGGGCGTCCGGTACAGCGCGCCTGAGGGCCTCATGCTCCCGTTCCAGCCGCTGCCGGGCTATTGGTGGTTGATCGTCCACGTCGATGCCGATCTGCCCATCGTGGGGGAGCCAGCCCTGAGCTTCGTGCCCGAGCCGGTGCCCGTGCGCGATCTTGCAGAAATCCTGCCGGCGGCGGTCACGCTGCAGGTG
>JAXGUU010000163.1:0-8878 GCA_040774145.1 Anaerolineae bacterium | reverse complement strand
GAGCAGCTCCACGAAGCCTACGGCATTCACATCCGGCTGGCGCAGTATCCGATCCTGGCCCCTAAGATCCGGGAGCGCATGCGACAGGAGCTCTTCGCTAAAGGCATCATCACCGCCCGCGCCTTCGAGGCCGAGGTCAAGCAGAAAGCCGTTGTCTCACAACACCGGGAGGGACTAGCCGACCCCTTTGGTCAGGAATCCGAGCACATCTGGCACACGCGCCTGGGCGTCATCCGCGATCAGCTCACCGACTTCTACTTCGCCTACAACCTCCCTCCCGAGCGCCTCAACGACATCATCGAGCAGACGCTGACCGAGCTGGCGTCGCCGGAGGAGCACCCGCTCACCCTCTCGTTCAACCCCGAGCTCGCGCCGATGGACCTGCTCTTCGCCCAGGGCGAGGCGTACGAGGCGCTGCCTCCCGACCAGTTAGCCACCGTACAGCACCACCTCCGGGAGATCATCGTCGTGCTCATCAAGCGCATGCTCAGCGACCAACTGGAGTTCGTCGGCATCGCCAAGGAGCTCTTCACGGTCAGGGACCTGCTCGAGGTGCGCAGGCACCGCATCGGACGGGGCAAGATCGGGGGCAAAGCTGCGGGCCTGTTGCTTGCACAGAAGATCCTCAGCCTTGAGGAGGACAGCGAGGAGACCGCCCGCCCCGCCTCTGAGCGCACCCTCGATGTCCACCGGCACGTGAGGATTCCGGAGTCCTACTTCATCGGCGCCGACGTCTTCTACGAGTTCCAGATGCTCAACGGCTTCACCCGCTATATGAACCAGAAGTACCGCAGCGCCGACGAGATCAGGACGGACTATCCCCGCATCCGTGCGGCCTATATGGCGGGCCAGTTTCCGGATGAGCTCATCCACAGTCTCCGGGGCCTGCTGGAGGAGGTGGGCGACGCGCCGCTGATCGTGCGCTCTTCCAGTTTGTTGGAGGTTCACTTCGGCGCAGCCCTCGCCGGAAAGTACGAGAGCGTCTTCTGCCCGAACCAGGGCACCGCGGAGGAGAAACTCCACAACCTTCTACGGGCCGTCGGGCAGGTCTTTGCCAGCACCCTGAGCCCCGACGCCCTGCTCTATCGGCAGCAGATGGGGCTGGTGGATTACGACGAACGCATGGCGGTGCTGATCCAGAAGGTCGAGGGCACCTACTACCGCCACTATCTCTTCCCAGCCATCGCCGGCGTCGGCTACAGCCGCAATCCGTTCCGCTGGAATCCCAAGATACGCCGTCAGGACGGTTTCCTGCGCCTCGTGGTCGGCTTCGGCACGCGGGCTGTGGAACGGGTCGCCAACGACTTCCCGCGCCTCGTCGCGCTGAGCCACCCCGAGTTACGCCCCCATATCGGGTCGGACAAGCTGCGCAAGTACGCCCAACGCTACATTGACGTGTTGGACCTCAATGAGGGGGAACTCAAGACCCTTGCGGCCAAGGACGTCATCCGTCCCGACTATCCCGGCATCCGCTATCTGGCCTCAGTTGACAAAGGCGACTACATCACCCCGATCATCGCCCGGCTGCCCGCCAACGAGAAGGGCAGGCTGCTTCTCACCTTTGACCAACTGGTAAAGGACCAACGCTTCATCGGTCTCATGCGCGTCATCCTCGAGCGGCTGGAACGCTACCACAAGTGGCCCGTGGATATCGAGTTCACGGTCGACGTGGCGGAGAACCATCCCGGCGCCCACTACACGGTCCACCTGCTCCAGTGCAGGCCTCAGGTGAGCCATAAGCAGCGCCAGGCCGTCGACATACCCGAAAGCATCCCGCTCTCGGATCTGATCCTTCAGACCACAGAACTGGTCCCTCTCGGCAGCGTCTCGGACATCCGCACCATCGTCTACGTTCGACCCGACCGCTACCATCGCGCTCCCACCTATGAGACCAAGCTGGAGATCGCGCGCGTGATCGGGCGCCTCAATCAGGCGCTCGCAGGGACGACCTTCATCCTGATCGGGCCCGGACGCTGGGGGAGCTCCGATGTGGATCTGGGGGTCAAGGTCACCTACGCCGATATCTACAACGCCCGCGTGCTGGTCGAGGTCTCAGCGGCGGCCAACGGCACGCAGGCCGAGCCCTCCTACGGCACGCACTTCTTCCAGGACCTGGTTGAGGCGGGGATCTACCCTCTGCCGATCACGCTGGGCAGTCGGGGCGCGGTGCTCAACACGAAGTTCCTGGATGCCGCCCCCAACAGCCTCGCGCGCCTCCTGCCCGACGATGCGGTGTACGCCGACTACGTCCACGTGATCGACGTCCCTCAGGTCACCGGCGGGCGCAGCCTGGAGGTGATCATGAACGACGAACAAGAGCGGGCGGTGGCCTTTCTCAAGGGAGATCCGGGGCCGCCCGCCCGCCGTTAGGCACTCACCTAGGGTCGATATGCCGGTCTACACCCAACCGCGCAGCTTGCAGGCCTCCGCGACACGCCCCACGGCGACGATGTAGGCCGCCATGCGGTTGTTGATGCCGTAGTCCTCTGCCGTCTGCGCCACGGCGTGGAACGCCACCGTCATCTTCTCATCGAGCAACTCGTGGACGTGCGGCTCCTTCCAGTAGTAGCCGTAGGCGTTCTGCACCTGCTCGAAGTAGGAGACCGTCACCCCGCCCGCGTTGCACAGGAAATCGGGGATCACGTAGACGCCGTTATCGTGCAGGATCTCGTCGGCCTCGGGCGTCGTCGGCCCATTGGCCAACTCCGCACTGATCTTGGCCTTGATGTGTGCAGCGTTCTCGCCGGTGATCTGGTTCTCCAGAGCCGCCGGCGCGAGGATCTCGACGTCGAGCTCCAACAGCTCGGCGTTCGTCACCGCCTCCCCCTCCGAGAAGGTCACCACCGAACCCGTCTCCTGCTTGTGAGCGATCAACGCCGCAGGATCGAGGCCCTTTGGATTGTAGATGCCGCCCTGCGAGTCCGACACGGCAACCACGCGCGCGCCCAGAAGCTGGGGACCCAGGAGCGCCGCATACTGCCCGGCATTGCCGAAGCCCTGAATCGCCATGCGCGCGCCCTCGGTCTTAAGGCCGAGATGTTGTGCCGCCTCACGGATGCAGAAGACGCCGCCGCGCGCCGTGGCATCGCCACGTCCCGCGGAGCCCCCCAGCGGCAAAGGTTTGCCTGTGATCATGCCGGGCACATTGTACCCGCGCATAAACGCATACTCGTCCATCATCCACGCCATGATCTGCGGCGTCGTGTAGACATCCGGCGCCGGTATGTCCATATCCTCCCCCAGGATACGGCCCACCTGCCGGATATAGGCGCGGCTCAGGCGCTCGAGCTCACCGGGCGACATCACCTTCGGATTGCAGATGATGCCCCCCTTCCCGCCCCCCAGCGGGATATCCATCACGGCCGTCTTCCAGGTCATCCACGCCGCCAGCGCACGGACCGTATCGATCGTCTCGTGCGGGTGGAAGCGCAGCCCCCCCTTCGTCGGCCCACGCGCGTCATTGTACTGCACGCGATAGCCGTGGAAGATCTCCGCCGACCCATCGTCCATGCGGACGGGTAGGGTGACGTGCAGCTCGCGGATCGGCCACCGCAGCAGCTCGTGCAACGCGGGCTCCAACTGCATGAGCGCGGCGGCTTCATCGAGCTGCTGTTGCGCAATCTCAAACGGATTCAACTCCCCGGACATATGTCTCTCTCCTTGGCTGGTAGTGAGGGCGGTTGCACAAGCAACCGCAAAACTGAGACCCGATCCATCTTACGTGGTTTTCCGTCACGAGGCAAGCGGGATCTTGACAGACGCTGTGCCCGTGGCATACTTGCCCGCTAACTGCCCTAGCGGGCCGTGGCGCGGACGACTTTGGGGGAAGTCGCCGCCAACCACGTCGATTGCGCCTCCCACAGCCCTGCAACCGAGCTCGCCTGGCGCCCGCCGTGGTCTCACGGCGCGGCAGCGAGGCGAGTCCCGAGGCGCTTGGGAACCGTCCAATGAGGGGAGACTGACATGGCAACCGGGAAACGCTTCAGCTCACGTTCTGCCGAACCATGGATGCCGCCGCAGGAGCACGACGCGTGCGCCATCGTGGCTTCCATTCGCAGCAGCGGTGAATCCACGCACGGCAACCTCAAGCGCACCATCGATGCATTGAGCAAGATGGGGCATCGCTCGGGTGACGTCCAAAGTGAGGGCGATGGCTGCGGCGTGCTGACCGACATCCCACGCAGGCTGTGGACCGCGGCGCTGGACGCCGAAGGTCGGCCCACGTGGCTCGCCGACGACAAACGCTTCTTCGTCGGGCACCTGATGATTCCGGCGAGCGAGCGGGCCCACATCCGAACATGGCAGGCTAAGGTCCTGCGGCTCTTCGCCGGCAAGGGCGCGGATCTGCTCCTGGAGCGCCCCGGCGTGACCCTTCGCGAGGCGCTCGGTCGCCTCGCCCGGGCACAGGAGCCGCTCTTCTGGCAGGTTGCAGGCGTGATGAGCCAGTGCGCCCTGGAGGCGGTCGAACCCACCCTCTTCGAGATCGCCCAGGCCATCGAATGGCAGACACCCGTCCACGTGGCCTCACTCTCCAATCACAGCGTCGTCTATAAGGTGCGCGGCTCGGTCGAGACCCTCTATCACTACTATCCGGAGCTGCGCAACCGCGACTTCACCTCGGCGATCACCATCGGCCACGCCCGCTATTCCACCAACACCACCACCGCCTTCGAGCGCGTCCAGCCCTTCACCCTGCTCGGACACAACGGCGAGATCAACACGATCAGCCGTCTGCGCGAGCAGATGGAGATGTTGGGCGCCGAACGGGTCCGCGAGGGGAGCGACTCCCAGGACCTCAACCGGCTCATCGAGGCGCTGATCCATCAGTATGGCTTCAGCCTCGTCGAGGCTGTCGAGCTGGTCTTCCCACCCATCACGAGCGAGATCGACCGTATGCCCCCGGACGACCAAGCGGTCTACCGCACCTACCGCAGCGCACTCGGCCCCTATGCCCAGGGCCCGGCGGCGATCATCGCACGTCACGGTGACGTCTGCATCGGCAGCGTCGATGCGCTGGGCCTGCGCCCCCTCTGGTTCGGAAGAACTGAAAAGGAATGCTTTCTCTCCTCCGAGAAGGGCGTTGTGCCGACCGACCTCCTCAACGGTGACCCTAAGCCCCTCGCTCCGGGCGAGAGGATCGCCGTGAGGCTGCAGCGCGACCAGGGCGTCGAGGTCTGGGACCACGCCGCCATCCAACGGCACGTGATCGAGGCGGCCCATCGCCGCTATGAGGATGTACGACACCTCACGCCTGTCCTGCCGGTCATGCACACCTCGGAGGTGGACGCCCCACCCGCCGACCACCCACGACCCGACCCCACACGTCTGGCAGCCTTCGGCTGGACCCGCGACGACGTCGCCTGGGCCGAGGCCCTCGGTGACCTGGGTCACGATCCGATCGGTTCGCTCGGCTTCGATGGCCCGCTGGCAGCTCTCGCCGCTGCAGGTGACCTCGTGCAGAACCTCAGCGACTTCGTCAAAGAACAGGTTGCGGTGGTGACCAATCCCGCCATCGACCGCGAGCGCGAACAGGAGCACTTCTCGACCGAGGTCGTCCTGGGACCCCGACCGCCGCTGCGTCCACGACCGGGCGACGACAGCGCCGGGCCCTACCTGATGCTCCCCTCACCGATCCTCATCGCCGGACCCACGTCATCCCTCCTACCGCCCGGCGACCACACCACGCCGCGGCTCGACGATGTCGGCGCCGCTCTGGGAGGTGGACGCGCCGTGCGCACGCTCTCGCTGGCGACCCGACCCAAGGAACCGGTGCGTCTGGCGGCCCAGCGCCTGGTGCGTGAGGCACTTTCCGCGGCTGACGACGGCGCGGCGCTCCTCGTGCTCGAGGATGGAGCCGCACTCGAGGACAATCAGGCCTGGATCGCCCCCCATCTGGCGATTGCCATGGTGGATAAGGCGCTGCGCACCGCACAGCGGGACGACGGTACACCGGTGCCCTACCGGCGCCAGGTGGGGCTCGTCCTGCACAGTGCCGGCCTCCGCAACCTGCATGACATCATCGTCGCGCTTGGGATGGGCGCGGACGCCGTCGTGCCCTCCACGCTGCTGGAGGTCGCGCTGGGTGAGTCGGATGAGGAGAGCATCCCGCGCCTGAACCGAGCCCTTCACGCGCTCCGCAGCGGCATTGAGAAGGTGACCAGCACGATGGGCATCCACGAGCTGCGGGGCTACGGGCGCATCTTCTCCACCATCGGCCTCAGCACGCCCCTCGTCGAGCAGCTCGACGTCCCCAACTTCGCCGGCGGAGCCGAGCGCGGCCTCACATGGGTCGACCTGGACCGCGACGCAGAGATCCGGCGCGGCCTTCTGTCCGGCGCGGAGACGGCGCCCCCGCGGGTGCCGCGCCTCTATCCGCTGCTCGGACGCACGCTGCGCGAGATCGCCGCCGCGGGACCCGGCGATGAGAGCACCGTGGCCTTCGACGCTCTGCGCGATCAGGAGAAACGTCGTCCCGTAGCGCTCCGCCACGTGATCGGCATCAACCCGCCCGCGGTGACCACCCGTCTGCATCCCCACGAGATCGACGCCTCGATCACGGGCCACGACCTCCCCTTCGTCATCGCCAGCATGTCCTTCGGCTCGCAGAGCGAGATCGCATTTCGGGCCTACGCTGAGGCCGCCCGGCGCCTCAACATCATTGCGATCAACGGAGAAGGTGGCGAGATCGAGGACCTGATGGGATGCTACCCCCACAACCGCGGGCAGCAGATCGCCTCGGGCCGCTTTGGCGTCAACATCAACATGCTTAACGCCAGCAACCTCCTGGAAATCAAGGTCGGTCAGGGGGCAAAACCCGGTGAGGGCGGCCATCTGCCCGGGCAGAAGGTCTCGACCAAGGTCGCGCGTGCACGGCACGTTTCACCGGGCATCGACCTCATCTCGCCCTCCAACAACCACGATATCTACTCGATCGAGGATCTGGCGCAGTTCATTGAGGAGCTCAAGACCGCCAACCCCAAGGCCCGCGTGGCGGTCAAGATCCCCATCGTCCCGGAGATCGGCGTGATCGCCGTCGGCGTCGCCAAGGCGGGGGCGGATATCATCAACCTCACCGGCTATGATGGGGGAACAGGGGCCGCCCGAGCACACAGCATCCGCCACGTCGGCCTGCCTGCCGAGATCGGCGTGGTCGAGGCGCACCGCGCGCTGTTGGCCAGCAACATGCGGCGGCGCGTCGAGCTGTGGGCCGACGGGGGTATCCGCACGCCCGACGACATCGTCAAGCTGATGTGCCTCGGCGCCGATCGCATCGGCTTCGGCACCCTCGCGATGGTCGCCATCGGGTGCCTGTTGTGCCGCAACTGCATGTCGGGCGAGTGCCCGATGGGCATCACGACCCAGATCGAGACGGCGGAGCAGGCCGCAGCCCTAGGCCTCCGCCGCTTCACACCCCAGGACCTCGATCGCGCGATTGGGGGATTGGTCAACCTCTTCTCGGCGTTCGGCGACGAGGTCAAGCGGCTGGCAGCAGAGCTGGGCGTGGCCCGTCTGCGTGATCTCGTGGGGCGCGCCGACTTTCTGGAGCAGGTCTCTCATTTCCGGCAGCTCAACCTCCAACAGCTGCTGACCCCCGCCACGTTGGTGGTCCCGGTGAGCGCCCCCTCCCCCGGACCTCTTCCCCTGCGCCGCCCGCGCAACCACCTGACCACCATGGTCTCTAACGTCGTGATGGAGGCCGTGGCCGCCGGGGAGTCGCGCGTCGCCTTCGAGGACGGGCGCGTCACGCCTGTTGACCGCGCCCTGGGCACCCATCTGGCGGGCGCCCTACGCCGCTACCAGCAGAGCTGGGACTGGCTTCCCGGCCACGCCGGCGTCGGCGGTGAGGCCGAGAGCTGGCGCAGCCCGGTCAACGGCAGCGGCAACGGGACGGTCGACGATGCGCACCTGCGCTTCTATGCCAGCAGCGTGCCGGGCAACGGGCTCGGCGCCTTTAGCTGCGCCCCGATCACGATCACGGTCGAGGGCGGGGCTCAGGACGGCGTGGGCAAGGGCCTCTATGGCGGCAGAATCGTCATCCTCAAGGGGTACAACCACGATGGCGCGCGTATCGATGGCGCCGTCGGCAAGGGACTGGGCTATGGCGCCATCAAGGGCACCATCATCGTTCAGGGGAACGCTGACAGCCGAGCTTGTGTACGCTTGTCGGGCGCCGACGTCATCATCGGCGGAGAGATCACCGAGCCTCTCCAAGACGAGCTCAGCCTGATCGGCAGCCGCGCCAATGTCAAGGGCTTCCTCTGCGAGTATATGACCGCGGGCCGCGTGCTGGTGCTGGGGGATCCGGGCCCGTGGATCTGCGCGGGGATGACCGGCGGCGTTCTCTACATCCGCTTGCAGCCCGACCTGGGCTTCGATGAGGTCGCTCTGCGGCGCCGCATCGCCAAGGGCGCCGACGTGGTGATCCAGCCCGTGGCGCCTGAGGACGGGGGCAGCCTGGATGAGTTGTTGCGCACCTACGCCGATGAGATGATGCAGAACCACCAGCGCCAGGAGGCCGAGCGCGTGCTGGTGCTCTTGGCGGATTGGAAGCAGCAGTTCGTCAAGATCGTCCCCAGCCGCGGGGTCGGGGCGACCGAGAACGCCAGGGCAGCGCTGACGCCCCTTCTCCTGATTGCGGAGAGCAGCTAGGCGCCCGGCTGCTCTCCGGCTCCCGATCGGATATCGGGCAGCCCGTCACGGACGAAGATATCGTACTGAGGCCGCGCTGTCAAGTGACACCGTGTCAAACCAAATGATAATGTTACCGAAGGGCTACGGTTCGGTCGAACGATAATGTTACCGGAGTCAAGCCGTCTCCTTTCTTGAGAGAGGTACGATTATCTTCGTCGTAGGGGCTGTGGAACCTGTGGGCAAACCG
>JAXGUU010000162.1:0-8908 GCA_040774145.1 Anaerolineae bacterium | reverse complement strand
GCGCACAAACCACCAGCCCGCCAGGGCTGCAGCGGGAACCAGGACCGCGGCGGCATGCTTGGCGAGGAAGAGAGCCCGGTCCGTCCAGGACGACGGCTGGGGGAAACGCCACATCTCCCAAGCCAGCGTCGCTGCGGCGAAAGCCAGCAGCGCGATCCCGCTCGCTTTGGTGAGGAGGGCCAGGCCGATGACGGCGCCGAGCGCCAGGGAGGCTAGGAGATGTGCTTGTTCGGTCATTGGGTGGTCGGGCCGTCGTTTGACCCGGCGTACCATCCACAAGAGCGCCAGGCTGCTCAGCGGGATGATGAGGTTATCGTTGTTGATCGAGCTGCTGATGAAGAGCGCCATCGGTGTGAAGGCGTGAACGGCGGCAGCGCTTACGGCCATCCAAGGCCGTGTGGGGAAGAGCTCGCTCACCAGGGCCCAGGTCAGGTAGACGGCCCAGATCCCCAGCGCTACCGAGAAGAAGCGCACGATGTGGACCGCCAGTACGGTGCCCGACCAGGGGAAGGCCTCTGCGTCGGGGTCGTGAATCACCAGGTTGACGTTGTCGCGCTCGGGCGTGATCTCACCCGCCCGTGTGTGGGGGTTGGGCCGGCGCACCACGTCCATGTCAGAGGTGTCGATCCAGGCCGTGAGGACCGCGCCGAGTGCGTAGTAGAGCGGCGGCTGGCTGCCTTCCTGTCGCCACGGACCGCTGACGGTGCCCGGCTCGAGGGGCTGGACGGGCAGTTGCCACGTTCGGGCGATGACCTCGACCATCGGGTAGTGCCACAGCTCGTCCGAGGCCTCGAAGATCGGCACGCGGATGCTGTACCAGCTTGCCAGGGCCGCATAGAGGATCAGGATCGTCGCCAGGACGCGGCGGGCTGCTTTGGGGTGGGGATCTGCTTGGGTCGGCATAGGAGCCTATTCTACCACGGGTCGTGAGAGCGATGCGTCTGTGCCGGCGGTCAGCTCAACAAAGAAGGCCACCACATCGGCGGCGATGCGCGGCCACGTGAACCGGGTGGCGAGAGCACGGGCCTCGGCACTCAAGCGCTGACGTAGATCGGGATCCGTGGCCACGGTCGTGATCGCCCGAGCGAGCGCCGGCGCGTCGCCAGGCGGCACGAGGAGCGCGTGCTCACCATCCCTCAACTCAGGGTCCCGAACGGTGGGCGAGGTCGTTACGATCGGGCAGCCGTGGGCGAGCGCGGCGTGCAAGGTGCCGTGCCGCAGGTTTGCGCCCTCGCGATAGGGAAGCGCGCAGAGGTCAACGCCGAGTAACGCAGCCGAGACCTCCGTGGGCTCGACGAAGCCGGTCCATTGGACCCGAGGTCCGATGCCGAGCTTGGCGATGAGCGCGTCGATCTCTGCGGCGTACGCGGCGTTGGTGGTGTCGCTGGTCCCGGTACGCCCGCCGATGAAGAGCAGATGGGCCGGTTGCCCCTCCGCTACCAGTTCGGAGAGGGACGTCAGGAGCGTCTCGACACCCTTTGTGCGGTTCATGAAGCCGAAGAAGCCGATCACGAGGTCGTCGTGCGCGAAGCCATGCGCTCCTCGCCACACCGTGCGATCGTAGCCGGCAGGCGGTTCGGCCGAGATGTTGCTGCCGATAGGGATCAGACGCGTCCTTGGCAGCCGGCTATCGCGTGGTTGGATCAGCTGTTGGAGATCCTCACGGTTGGTGAGGATGACCCCGTCGGAACGGCGTGCCAGTTGCCGGACGCGCCAGGGGCGTAGGGAACCGGCCTTGGGGAAGAGGTACGGCGGCAGCAGATCGTGAAAGGTCACCACAAGGGGAGCCCCTGCCGGTGGTTGGAGGAGTGCCTGTGCGAAGGTGATGCTGCCCCGCATGCCGTAGGCGGCGGGTTCATACTGCAGGTTGACCACGTCCGGCGCCAGGTCACGGAGCCGCCGGCGGGCTCGGAGCATCCCGTGGACGTTCCAGCGCGCGATGTCGCGGTCGACAGTGATGCCCTCCTCATCAGCGCGGGTTGGTGGGGCGCCCGGCGGTGGTGTGGTCAGAACGCTGACCCGGTGACCGGCGCCGACGAGCGCGATCGCCAGCTGGTGGGTGTAAGCCCCCACGCCACCCTCCGTGGGCGGGTATTCGCCTGTAACCATTGCGATGTGCACGCTGCTCGCCTCCTGCTCGGGTCATTGTACCTGACCACGTGTGATGCACCAGTTCTCTTGTGTCGCCTTGGGCCATCCGGTATAATGGCAGACAGTGTGGGCTCATTGTGCCCGGAATACTCTGAGGAGGCGCCAACATGAAACGGTCTGTGCTGGTGGGGCTGGTGGCGATATTGGCGGTCACCGCGCTTGCGTGCGCAAGTCTGTCGCTGGGAGGTGGTGGGGCATCCACGAGCGGGGTGGACATTCGCATTGCCAACCACAGCCCTGACGAGGTCTGCTACGTGTT
Organism: Anaerolineae bacterium; assembly: GCA_040774145.1. GTDB lineage: Bacteria > Chloroflexota > Anaerolineae > B4-G1 > SLSP01 > PWVB01. The sequence continues at coordinate 6,498 of JAXGUU010000162.1, read as the reverse complement.
GATATCGCCGAGTGACTCGGATTCCTGGGGGAATGATCAGTTAGGCGATCAGGATCCCATCCGTTCCGGCGCTTCTCAAACCTTTAGCATGCCCGTGGGAAGCTACGACGTGCGGGTCGAGACCTGTGACGAGGCGGTGATGGCGACGGCGTGGCAGGTGTCCGACGACCTGACCCTCGATATCGGTGATTCCTCGGCCAAGGTGCGTCTGCTCGTGGACAATCAGACCGATGCCGAGGTCTGCTACGTCCTGATCTCGCCTTCTTCGGCGTCGGACTGGGGAGAGGACTGGCTGGGTGAGATGGAGACCGTGCCGCCGGGCGATCTGCGTATGTTCTATGTGCGTGCAGACGTCTACGACTTGCAGGTCGCCGATTGCGGCGGCGACCCCCTGATCGAGGAATATGAGGTCGATCTGCGATCCGATCTGACCTGGACCCTGAATAACTGAGCATCACTACCAGTCATCGGAGGAGGTATTGATGAAGCCGCAAGTCTTTGCGTTGATCACGGCGATCGCCTGGGGGGTGGGGGGCTTCTTTGAGAAACGTGGCCTGCAATTGGGGAACCTCTCCCCACAGATCGGCATCACGATCCGTACGGCAGTTGCCCTCGTCATCCTTGGGGTGGTCAGTTTCCCGCAGTGGAAGTCGATCCCCGAGGCGGGACCCAAGGCGTTGCTCTACCTGATCATCGGCGGCGGCGTGGTCGCCGGCTCTGTAGGTATGTTGTCCTTTTACGCGGCCCTGCATGGGGCGAGCTCGTTGACCCAGGTGATGCCGATTGCCTTCACGTCACCTCTCTTCAGTGCGATCACGGGCGTGATCTTCAGAACGGAGCGACTGACGTGGCAGTCGGCGCTCGGTATGGCCCTCACGATAGCCGGTATCGTCGTCCTGACGCTAGCGCCTCATCAATAGGCGATGACGAGATTCAACATAGATCCGAACGAGTTCGAGTCGATGGAGGTAATGAGCATATGACGGCCATACAGGTCAAGCCCGGCATCTACTGGATTGGCGTGAACGATCGCACGACGGACCTCTTCGAGGGGCTATGGCCCATCACGAGTGAGGGCGTCTCCTACAATGCCTATGTTGTGAAGGATGAGAAGAGCGCTCTCATCGACCTGGCCAAGGACTTCAAGAGCAACGCCTTGATTGACCAGATCGAAGAGGTCGTGGACCCGGCTGCGCTCGACTACATTGTCATTAACCACATGGAGCCTGATCACACAGGCGTGTTGCGCTCCCTTCGCCGCATTGCACCCGACGCGACCTTGCTGTGCACCAAGCGGGCAGAGCCGCTGCTGGAGAACTACTATCAGATCACGGACAAGATCCAGGTGGTCGACGATGGCGACGAGATCGATTTGGGAACGCACAAGCTGCAGTTCCACGTGACGCCGATGGTCCACTGGCCCGAGACGATGATGACCTATGAGACGACCGAGAAGGTGCTCTTCTCATGCGACGCCTTCGGTGGCTACGGAGCACTTCAGGGCGCGGTCTTCGACGACCAGTGTCGGCAGCTGGCCTACTACGAGGAGCAAGCGCTGCGCTACTATGCCAACATCGTTGCCCTCTTTGCGCGTCCGGTGGTGAGGGCGATCGAGAAGTTCAAGGATGTGCCCCTGGAGGTCGTGGCCCCCTCTCATGGGCTGATCTGGCGTGAGAATCCCGGACGTATCGTCGAGCTCTATCAGAAGTGGGCGACCTACGCCCTCGAGGGGCCCGAAGTCGGGGTGACGCTGCTGTACGGGACGATGTACGGCAACACGGAGGAGATGGTCGAGGCCGTGGCGAGCGGTGTGGCGCGTGCCGGCGTGCCTCTGGAGATCTTCGATGTCCGCCATATCCACGCCAGCTACATTCTCTCCTCGCTCTACACGCGGAGTGGCGTGTTGGTCGGTGCGCCGACCTACGAAGGCGATCTCTTCCCGCCCGTGGCCTACGTGCTCGACCTTGCCGCTCGGAAGCGCATGCAGAATCGCAAGCTCGCCTACTTCGGCAGCTACGGCTGGAGCGGTGGGGCGCGTCGAGAGATCACGAAGCTCGCCGAGACGCTGAAGTGGGACCTTACAGAGGCCTGGGAGTTCCCGGGTGGGGTGACCCACGAAAGGCTCAAGGAAGGCGAGGAGCTGGGCTACCGCTTCGCGATGAGCCTTCAGAGCTGAACCCTCAAGGATCGTCCGGGTCGCCGGGAACAGCTGCCCCCAACTTGGGACGCTATCCGGGCTACCCGGCCGATCGCTTTGCTAGATGCGTCGCCAAGCCTCGGCGAGGTTGAGCGCGACATCGCCGGCGGTGGTGCCGGCTGCGCCATAGCGTGCGGTCGCGAATTCGCCTGCCAGACCGTGCAGGAAAGCGCCTGTGACGGCAGCCTCAAAGGCCGGGACTCCCTGGGCACGCAGGGCGACGATGGCGCCCGCCAACACGTCGCCGGTGCCGGCTGAGGCCAGGCCGGGGTTGGCGAAGGGTAGGATCACCGGCCGGCGATCCGGTCCGGCTACGACGGTGAAGGCGCCCTTCAGCACAATCACCTGATGCCAGGTGTCGGCCTTCTCCTGGGCGATCTCCAAGCGTTTTCCCTGGATCTCCTGGGTGTTGAGCCCTGTCAGGCGCGCCATCTCTCCCGGATGCGGTGTCAGAATCGTCTCCGCGGGAAGCAGCGAGGGCCAGTCAGGGAGCGCACTCAGGATGTTGAGCCCGTCGGCGTCGATCACCAGCGGGGGCAGCGGAGGCCCGCTGCTCGCGTCGACGTCACTGCGGATGAAGCCCGTCGTGCGACGCCGTCCGCCGCTCTGCAGGAGCGCTTCGAGGAACGCGCGCGACTCGGTCGTATGGCCGAGCCCCGGGCCTACGAGCAAGGCCGTATAGCCCGACAGCGCTTCGCGCAGGATGGCTACGGCGTGAGCGTTGACGACGCCCAGCGTGTGAGACAGCATCAGGTAGGTCGCCTCGGGGATCGCCGACACGACGGCGTTGTGCAGTGAGCTGGGCAGGGCCAAAGTCACGAGGCCTGCCCCGGTGCGGATGGCGGCGGTGGCGGAGAGCACGGCCGCGCCGGTGTAGTTGGTGGATCCGGCAACGATCATCGCCTTGCCGAAGGTGCCTTTGTGCGCGCCGGCCGGGCGCGCCGGAAGCCAGGGCCGCACCAGATCAGGACAGGCTAGGAGCGGACCCTCGGGGTAGGCGACACCGTCAGGGATGCCGATATCGGCGACAAGCAGCTCACCGATGTGGGCGCTGCCAGGCAGGGAGACGTGTCCCCACTTGGGCGCCGCGAAGGTCACCGTGAGATCGGCCACCAGAGCTGTGGGGTCGATCTCGCCCGTGTCGAAGTCGAGGCCCGATGGACCGTCGACGGCGACCACGTAGGGACGTGGCGCAGTCGATGGTGAAACGGAGCGTACCGGCTTGAGGGGGTTCACCGCCCGTCTCGCAAGCGCTGCCCGAACGGCGTTGAGGATCGTCGCGATCGTGCCGTGGAGCGGCGGGGTCGCGCCGGTGCCCAGTAGGGCGTCGACGATCACGTCGGCGGCGGAGGTCAGCTCAGCGAGGATCAGGCCCTCGGGGTCCTCCTCGGTGCAGATGATGGTTACCCTAGCTTCCTGAGCTGCGCGGAAGACGTCGTCCTCCTCCGGAACGCGTCGACGTGATAGATAGGCGGTGACCTGGGCGCCCTGCTCGGCGAGGTGGCGCGCAGCGACGAGGCCATCGCCGCCATTGTTACCGGGTCCTGCCAGAACCAACACGTGCCCACCGTCCGGCTGTTGTCTCTCGGAGATGGCCCGGGCGACGGCCTCCCCAGCCAGGGCCATCATCGTGGCATAGCTGTGTCCTGCGCGATCGGAGGCTGCCTCCATCGCTTGCATCTGAGCTACTGTAACAAGGTGCATGTCGACCTCCTAAGGCCCTACGCATAACGGCGCCGAGACACCTCGGCGCCGTTATGCCGTTGTGCTATCGCGTTGCCGCTATCATTCCTCGCCCACGAGGGCGGCCCACTTATCGTGGATGCCTTCCTCCGTCACGCCATAGTAGACGCGCAAACGACCGCCGTTGCGTTGTACGAGATCCCAACGGACGCGTCCGCGGTAGTCACGTTGTTTCCATACGCCGATGTCGTCGATCCAGCGCACCTGACCCGGGTCGACCGGGTTGTCCTCGGCTTCCTCGATCGCGTAGCGCCACAGATGGCGGGCGGACCGTTTGGTGACGTTGTTCACCAAGTTGCCGTTCCGCAAGTCACGCATCGTATAGTACTTGGTGTTGTTGCGCTCCAAGATCTCGGCGATCTCCACGCCAGTGCGCGGCGGCGCGATACTGGAGGCGTCGTGATCCTCACGGAGGTCGGAGTCGTCACTCTCCTCCATCTCCATCGGCATCGGTGCCTCCATCGGCATCGGCGCTGATCCCTGGCCCAATCCACGGCGTGTGAGCTCCACGATCTCATCGCGCACCGCGACGGTCGTCTCCGCCTCGCTGCGGATGAAGATCTCGCTCTCATCCATGGCGTAGGGTGGGGTGGTGCCCCGCGGAACGACGATTCTGACGACCTTGATGCTCTGGGTCTCCTGGACATCCGCCGTGATCTGCAGTTCGGGCGTGACCCGTTGCTGGACCTCCTGTTGAAAGAGGTTGACCACGCGAGTCGGCGAGGCGCCGACCCCTGTGGGCGGCTTCTTCGCATCCTGCGGGACGCCGATGTACAGGGTTCCGCCGTTCGTGTTAGCGAAAGCGCAGATGTCTGCGATGATCGCATCACGGTAGCCGCCGCGACTACTGTAGCGCTCGTGGAACTCCTGAACAATGTTGGGACCTTCCTCGCGCGCAGCCTGCACATAGTCCACGGGGGTTGCCTGCGGTCGGTAGGGCCGCGTCCTCGCGAAATCGTCGCCGCGCAGGACATCGCGCAGTGCCTCAAAGGTCCGCGTGTCGAGCATCACCTCGGTGATCCGGTCGCCAATGCCCAGGTTACGCGACTTGTCGTTCTCGCGTGTCAGGCGGTGCGCGTCGGACCCCTGAATGCAGCGCATGCGGCGCGGGTACTCGGGCTTTGACCCGTCGAAGAAGCGCGCTGTGGATTTGCGTCCCTTCTTCTCGAGATCGGTGACCTCGAGGGCGTGCAGGTTCTCATCCTGCGTGAAAGCGATCCTCGTTTGGCCCCCGAACTGCAACCCCTGCAGCGCCACGCCGTGCGACGAATTGGCATGCGCCGCAATCACGATGCCCCCTGCGTCGGCAATCAGACGGTAGGCCGTCAGCACGTCGGTCGTCGCCCCCACATCGGTGATCCCCTCATCCAATCGATCGGGCGGCAGGCGCAACTGCAGCAAGAGAAACTCCAGGTCGCGAAGCGGCGTATCGGGGCCGAAGATCCCCAGAATGTGAAACCCGAAGGTCGCCGTGAACTCGAAGCCTCTCAACAGCAGAATATGATCCAATAGCCTGCGATACTCCTGCAGGCGCTGCTTTTCGGTGTTAGTCAGCCGGTTCAATCGCTCGAGAAGCTCCAGATTCTCAATCTCATCGGCCATCGCACGGTAGCCGGCGACCGTGTTGTGGTCGGTGAAGGCCATGATGTCCAATCCCTTACGCTCAGCCTCGTGCAGGATATCTAAGAACGTGACGTTCTCCTGTTGATAGTCTGCCGATGCGGGCGTATGCATATGCAAATCTGCCTTATACCATTGCGCCTCAGTTGGTTGTTTTCTTCTTCTTCGTCTTGCCATATTACACTTCTCACAATCCTCCAATATCCACACAGTGTGTGGTCCAATGTGCCCTAGCCGCCGAGCAACTCGTGGATCCTCTCCAGAAGCTGTGTCGGGCGGAAGGGTTTCAGTATGAAGCCGTCGGCTCCGGCGTTCAGACACGCAGTTTCGTGGTCCATACCCGATGCGACAAGCACCGGGATTGAGGACAACTCCTCACGGGATCTGAGGTCGACCAGGGTCTCCATCACGTCACCACCTGCCAGATGGAAATCCATCATGATCAGGTCAGGGCGCTCGCGCTCCACGGCCGGCATGATCTCGGCGGGCCTTGTCACGGTCGTGATCTCGTTGCCCTCGAGCTGCATCAACGTCGTCAACAGATTGAGCATGACGGTGTCATCGTCGGCTACAAGGATCTTGGTCATATCATCGCGACTCCTGAGGAGACATTAAGCGAGGGCGGCGCGCACTCAGTCCCGGACGCGAGCTCGCTCGCGCCGACTGTTGATCGTGACCGGTGGGCTGATTCGGCAGTTTCATGCTATAGTATTCTACCATAGATTGGGCCAATAGCACGCACCAACGACATCAGGAGATGCGATGGGGTGTGCGGCGACAATCCACCGATATCTGAGGAGATGGCGTCAATGGATCTCTACTTGATACTCTATCTGGTGCTGATTCTGGGCTACCGCTTTGCCGAGACATGGGTGATGGCCAAGTTCGGCACCCTACCGCGCCGACCGGCGAAAGATTGGACGGCGTGGATGATCATC
>JAXGUU010000161.1:0-8919 GCA_040774145.1 Anaerolineae bacterium | reverse complement strand
CTTCGACCTGCCTGCCGATGCGGTCACGTGGGTCTTCAACCTCAACTTCATCGGCACGCTGCTCCCATGCCAGGTCTTCGGCAAGTTGATGGCTGAGCAGGGACGGGGCGCCATCCTGAATATCTCGTCGATGAATGCGTTCCAGCCGTTGACGCGCATCCCCGCCTATTCGGCGGCTAAGGCCGCGGTCAGCAACTTCACGCAGTGGCTTGCGGTGCATATGAATCAAGAGTATGCTCCTGATATTCGCGTGAACGCCCTGGCGCCTGGTTTCTACCTGACCGAGCAGAACCGGTTCTTGCTCACGGACGCGACGACGGGTGATCTGACCCCGAGGGGGCAGACGATCATCGATCACACGCCGATGGGGCGTTTTGGCGATCCGGAGGACTTGATCAGCACCACGTTGTGGCTGCTCTCCGACGGTGCCGCTTTCGTGACCGGCGTGGTCGTCCCAATCGATGGTGGATTCAGCGCCTTCAGTGGGGTCTGAGTCTCAAACAAGGAGGTAACGTATGGTGAACTATCCTGAACCGGCCCGCCCTCTGGCCGAGATGCAGCGCACCCATGACTTCTTCGTGGGGATCGATTCGGACGGCTGTGCCTTTGATACGATGGAGATCAAGCACAAGGAATGCTTCACCCCTAACATCATCCGATGGTGGGATCTTCAAGCGGTTTCCAAGTATGCGCGTGAGGCTGCTGAGTTCGTCAATCTCTACTCCAAGTGGCGTGGCATCAACCGTTGGCCCGCGCTGGTGATGGTCTTCGACCTGCTGCGCGAGCGCGCCGAGGTGCAGGCCCGGCATGTTGAGCCGCCCAAGGCCGCGGCGCTCCGCGCGTTCATCGCCGATGATCGCTTCCCCAAGAGCAACGACGGGCTCGCTGCGTATATGAAGGCGCTGGACGATGCGGATCGGCGGGTTGTCGAGGAGCTGGAGCGGGCACGGACGTGGACGCATGCGGTCAACGATACGGTTGCCGATATGGTCTACGGTGTGCCTCCCTTCCCCTATGTCCGCGAGAGCCTGGAGCTGCTCGCCGACAAGGCGGATATGATTGTCGTCTCCGCGACGCCGGTCGAGGCCTTGCGCCGCGAGTGGGAGGAGCACGACATCGCTCCCTATGTCGAGGTGATCGCGGGGCAGGAGATGGGCAAGAAGGCACTCCACCTGGAGCTCGCGGCCAAGGGCAAGTATGATCCTGCCCATATCCTGATGGTCGGTGATGCGCCGGGTGACATGCAGGCAGCCAAGGCGAATGACGCCCTTTTCTATCCCATCAACCCTGGAGACGAGGAAGCCTCGTGGCAGCGCTTCTATGACGAGGCGGTCCATCGTTTCCTGTCCGAGGACTACGCAGGCGCCTACGAGGCCGAGCTCATCGCCGAGTTTGAGGCGATGCTGCCTGAGACGCCGCCCTGGAAGCGGGCTAAACGATAGGCATCAAGGGAGAAGGGATGGGGGAGAGGGAACCCGGGATGCCCGAATCCCTCTCGCCGCATTCCCCAAGACCATGGCACACAACGTAGCCTCACACTACAAGCGGATCGTGGTCAAGGTGGGTACGAGCGTGCTGACGGAGGGCACGCGGCGTTTGAGCCCGCCGCGCATGGTCGACCTCGCCAGGCAGTGCGCGGGCCTGCAGAGAGACGGCTATGAGGTGATCCTCTGCACCTCCGGCGCCATCGCCGCCGGGCGTGAACGCCTGGGTTATGTGAACGGCGCGTCTCAGTCGGCACGTCCGCCGTCAATGGAGACGACGACGGTCGCGGCCAAGCAGATGCTGGCTGCGGTGGGTCAGAGTCGTCTGATGTTGATGTGGGATCGTTTCTTCGAGATCTACGGGCTCAACGTCGGGCAGCTGCTCCTGACGCATGGCGACGTGACGAGCCGGGGGCGCTTCCTGAACGCGCAGGACGCGCTGCATGCGCTGATTGAGCATCGCATCATCCCGATCATCAATGAGAATGACGCGGTGGCGACGGAGGAGATCAAGATCGGCGATAATGACAACCTGTCAGCCCTCGTCGCGGTGCTCGCTGACGCTGATCTGCTGATCCTGCTGACGGATCAGCCCGGGCTCTTCACCGCGGATCCCCGCCAGGATCCGGGCGCCGAGCTGATCGCCGAGGTGCGTGCGGTCGACGATCGGCTGCGCGCTTTGGCAGGCGGGAGCCGAACCGGGCTGGGTGTCGGCGGGATGGCGACGAAGTTGGAGGCGGCGGACCTCGCCTGTCGTGCGGGCACCGAGGTGGTGATCGCCGACGGCGCCGAGCTGAATGTGCTCTCCCGGATCGTCTCCGGCGAGAGCTTGGGTACGCGCTTCCTGGCGCTTGATACACCGCCCGAGAATCGCAAGCGTTGGATTCTCGCCGGCGCGGTGCATACCGGCCATATCGTCGTCGACGAGGGCGCTGCACAGGCCCTGCGCCATCAGGGGCGCAGCCTGTTGCCGGCGGGGGTCGTGGCAGTCGAAGGGGCCTTCGACCGGGGCGACACGGTGTCGATCTTGCGTCAGGACGTCAACGGGATGGAGATCGCGCGTGGGGTGGCCCGATACCCCAGCGACGACCTGGGACGCATCAAGGGCTGTCACTCCGACACGATCGCCGACGTGCTTGGGTATACCTACGGATCGGTCGCCGTGCACCGGAATGATCTGGTTCTGCTTTAGCGTGGGCGAGAAAGCGAATGGACAAATGAATGAGATGGCGAGTGAGCGGGTGGGAGCACCGGGGGGCGCTGCCGAAGTGAGCGTCGACCTCAGGACGATGGGCGCACGCGCCCGGGCGGCGTCCCGCAAGCTGGCGACGCTGACCACCGCAGCGAAGGACGCAGCGCTTGCGAGGATCGCGGACGCGATCGAGGCCCAGGCCGAGACGATCTTGGCACAGAACGCACTGGACATCGAGGCGGCGCGTGCCGAGGGGACGGGCGATGCGCTGTTGGATCGCCTGCTGCTGAACGAGGCCCGGATCGCACAGTTGGCGTCGGGGACGCGCGATGTGATCCAACTGCCCGATCCGGTGGGCGAGGTGATCGAGGGGCGCGTGTTGCCCAACGGGCTGCGCCTCAGCCGACGCCGGACACCGATCGGTGTGCTGGGCGTGATCTACGAGGCCCGCCCCAACGTGACGATCGATATCGCGGTGCTGGCGCTCAAGACGGGCAATGCCGTGATCCTCCGGGGCGGCAGTGAGACGTTGCGCTCCAACATCGCCCTGGTCGACGTCATCCGCACCGCGTTGGTTGAGGCGGAGCTGCCCGTGGATGCCGTGCAGATCATCGCCAGTCCCGATCGCGCCCTCGTCGCTGAGATGTTGCGCCTGGATGATCACATCGATATGATCATTCCTCGCGGCGGCGCGGGCCTGCACCGGCTGTGCCGGGAGCAGAGCACCATTCCCGTGATTACGGGCGGACTGGGCATCTGCCACCTCTACGTGGAGCCCTCAGCCGACTTGGAGCGGGCGCTCGACGTGATTCAAAACGCCAAGGTACAGCGTCCGAGCGTCTGTAACGCGCTGGATACGTTGCTGGTGCATCACGACATTGCCGCTGCCTTCCTGCCCCGCGTGGCGGCGCGGCTCGCCGGCGATGGTGTGGCCCTGCGGGCAGACCCTCGCGCTTGGGAGCTGCTTGCAGGTCGACCGGACGTCAGCGAGGCCGGGCCCGACGACTTCGACCAGGAGTGGCTGGCCCTCATCCTGGGGGTGAAGGTCGTTGACGACCTCGACGAGGCGATCACGCATATCCAGGCTCACAGCACAGGTCATTCGGATGGCATTCTCTCGAACGATTGGGGACACGTGACGCGCTTCGTGGACGAGGTCGATGCGGCGGCGGTCTTCGTCAATGCCAGCACCCGCTTTAATGACGGCGGGGAGTTCGGGTTGGGGGCCGAGGTTGCCATCAGCACGCAGAAGCTCCATGCACGCGGCCCGATGGGGCTTGAGGAGCTGACGACTTATAAGTGGATCGTCATCGGGGATATGCACGTCAGGACCTAGCGGCTCTTAGCCGAGCGGCTGCCGGCCGAAGTACGAAAGTGAGGGAACGAGTGATCGGGAAAGCGGTAGACTTAGAGGGTGGGGACGCCGAAGTCAGCGTCACGTATATGACCGAGGATGAGGTTCGGGCTGTCCTGGAGGAAGGACTGGGGGGGATTGATCTCGACGGAGAGCGGGTCGTCATCATCATCCCCGACAGCACGCGGACGGCGCCAATGCCGCTGATGTTTCGGCTGCTGACCGAGTTGCTGCGCGGGCGGGTGGCGGCACTCGACTTCCTGGTGGCGCTGGGTACGCATCCGCCGATGAGCGAGGCCGCACTCAACGCCCTGGTCGGCATCACGGCTGAAGAGCGGGCGACGACCTATGGTGACATCGGCCTCTACAACCACCGTTGGGATGATCCGGCGACCTTCGCGACGATCGGTACCATAACCAGCGATGAGGTCGAGCGGATCACCGACGGGATGCTCTCCCTTGATGTCCCCGTCACCGTCAACCGTCGGGTGTTGGACGCCGACCGCGTGATCGTCTGTGGGCCGGTCTTCCCCCACGAGGTCGCGGGCTTCTCAGGGGCCACCAAGTACTTCTTTCCGGGTGTCTCGGGACCGGAGGTGATCAACTTCACCCACTGGCTGGGTGCGCTCATCACCAGTATGCACGTGATCGGTCACCATGACACGCCGGTGCGGGCCACGATCGACAGGGCTGCGGCGATGGTCGGGACCCCGAAGCTCTTCTGCAATATGGTCGTGACCCATCACGGTATGGCGGGGCTCTTCGTGGGTGACTACAAGGAGTCCTGGCTCGAAGCCGTCGCGCTCTCGTCGCAACTGCACGTGCGCTATGTCGCTCGGCCCTTCAAGCGCGTGTTCTCGGTGATGCCCAAACTCTACGATGACATCTGGACCGCTGCGAAGGGCATGTACAAGGTCGAGCCGGTGGTCGAGGACGGCGGCGAGGTCATCATCTACGCACCGCATATTGACGAGATCTCCTACTCGCACGGTGCCGTACTGGATCGCGTCGGCTACCACGTGCGTGATTACTTCGTCAAGCAGTGGGAGCGGTTCAGGCACGAGCCGTGGGGCGTGCTGGCCCACTCAACCCACCTGAGGGGCGTCGGCACCTATGACGCGGAGACCGGCGAGGAGCGTCCACGGATCAGGGTGACTCTGGCGACCGGGATTCCCCGTGAACGATGTGAGCGCCTCAACTTGGGCTACCTCGACCCGACCTCGATCGACCTCGTTGACTACCAGGAGGATGAGGAAACGCTCTTCTTGCCGCGCGCCGGCGAGCAGTTGTACCGAATGTCAGTCCAGAAGCTAGTCGGGAGGGATGGATGAAAAAGGTTCGTATTGCCGTCGTTGGGATCGGTAACATCGGAAACCTGCACCTGGGGAACATCGAGAAGGAGCCCAAGGTGGAGTTGACCGCGGTCTGTGATATCGTGCCGGAGCGGGCCAAGGCTGCTGCGGAGCGCTACGGGGTCAAGGCCTACTTCGACGCGGACAAGCTCCTTGCGGACCGCGTCTGTGACGCGGTGATCGTCGCCACACCCCATTACTTCCATACGACCATCGGCATTGCAGGCCTCAACTCCGGTCACCACGTCCTGGTTGAGAAGCCTATCTCGGTCCACAAGGCTGACTGTGAGCGACTCGTCGCCGCCCACACCGATAAGGACCTGGTTTTCGCCGCCATGTTCAATCAGCGTACCGATCCCGCCTATCAGAAGGTGCGCGAGTTGGTGGTCTCGGGCGAACTGGGCAAGCTGATGCGCGTGACGTGGATCATCACCAACTGGTTCCGCACGCAGGCCTACTACGACTCAGGCGGCTGGCGGGCTACCTGGGCCGGCGAGGGAGGCGGTGTGCTGCTCAACCAGTGTCCCCACAACCTCGATCTGCTCCAGTGGATCGTCGGCATGCCGCAGCAGGTCCACGGTTTCTGCGATATCGGCAAGCGGCACGACATTGAGGTTGAGGACGAGGTCACCGCCTACATGGTCTATCCCGAGGGCTGCACGGGCCTCTTCGTGACCTCGACCGGCGAGGCGCCGGGCACCAATCGGCTGGAGATCGCGGGCGACCGCGGCAAGCTGGTCATGGAAGATGATCAGATCCGCTATACACGCAATGAGATTCTGGCGACCGAGTTCCTGCAGACCTCCCGTGCCTCGTTTGCCCGCCCGCCCGTCTGGCACATCGACATCCCCTACGACGGTCACGGGGGCCAACATGCCGCTATCCTGGAGAACTTCGCCGACGCCATCCTGAGCGGCGCGCCGCTGGTCGCACCTGCTGAGGAGGGCATCCATTCTGTGGAACTCGCTAATGCGATGCTCTACTCTTCCCTGCTGGGTCGCCCGGTTGACCTTCCGCTCGACAGTGCCGCCTACGAGGCGCAGCTCAAGAAGCTCATCGCGACCTCCAGCTTCACCCGGACCAAGGACGTGGGGGACGAGGGGCCGGTGACGGACATGGGCGCTTCCTTTAACAAATGATCCGTTGGATGTTGGGTTGTAGTAAGAAAGGAGACTCACATGGCTAAGGCAGATATCGGCATCATTGGTCTCGGCGTCATGGGTCAGATGCTGGCGCGCAATATGGAGCGCAACGGATTCCGCGTGGCGGGCTATGACCTCGACCCTGACAAGGTCGCCGCCTTCGGCCAATACCATGATCTGAACCTCGTCGCCTGCAGCGATCTGCAGCGCTTTGTTGAGCTGCTCGACAAGCCGCGGCGCATTATGATGATGGTACCGGCGGGTAAGCCCGTGGACGCCGTCATTGCCGAGATCCGATCGCTGCTTGAACCCAACGACCTGCTCGTCGACGGGGGTAATTCCCACTTCACCGACACCGAGCGCCGTGCTGAGGCCCTCGCCCCGACCGGTATCCACTATATCGGTACCGGCGTCAGCGGTGGGGAGTATGGCGCGTTGTGGGGACCGGCGATCATGCCCGGCGGGCAGCATGAGGCCTGGGAGCGCATGCAGCCGGTGCTCGAGGCCATCGCCGCCAAGGTCGCAGGCGAACCCTGCGTCGCCTATATGGGTCCCCGAGGTGCGGGTCATTACGTCAAGATGGTCCACAACGGCATCGAGTATGGCGATATGCAGCTCATCGCCGAGGCCTACGATCTGCTGCACCGTGGCCTGGGCCTGCCCGCCGCCGAGCTACATCAGATCTTCGCCCGCTGGAATGAGGGTGAGCTGGCCTCCTACCTTGTGGAGATCACGGCGGAGGCGCTTGCCAAGGTCGATGAGGAGACGGGGCAGCCGTTGGTCGACCTGATCCTTGACGAGGCCAAGCAGAAGGGCACGGGCAAGTGGGCCTCGCAGGATGCTCTCGATGTGGGGGCTCCGACGCCGACCATCAACGCCGCCGTCGAGGCGCGCATCATCTCCGCCTACAAGGACGAGCGTGTGGCAGCGTCTGAGGTGCTCTCGGGTCCTACCCCACACCTCGATGGTGATGCGGCCCTCTTCGTCGACCAGCTGCGCGATGCGCTCTATGCCGCCAAGATCTGTGCCTATGCTCAGGGCTTTGCGCTGATGCGGTCGGCGAGCGCCGAGTATGGCTACGACCTCGACTTCGGCACCATCGCCAAGATCTGGCGTGGGGGCTGTATCATCCGTGCTGCGCTTCTGGAGGACATCCGCGCCGCCTTTGCCGCCGATCCCGATCTCTCCAATCTCCTGCTCGATGAGGCCCTCGGCAAGGCGGTGATGGCGCGTCAGGATGCGCTACGACAGGTCATTGCCTTCGCGGTGTTGAACGGCATCCCGGTTCCGGCGCTGGCCTCTGCTGCGGCCTACTATGACGCCTATCGCAGTGCCCGCCTTCCTGCCAACCTCACCCAGGCGCAGCGCGATTACTTCGGCGCACACACGTACCGCCGGGTGGACAAGGAGGGCACCTTCCACACGGTCTGGCAGGACATGGACGTGCCACCATCGGACAGCTAACGACAGGTTGCGGCTACACTTTGGCCCGAGGCTGCTCGGGCGGGGTTTTCCGAAACCCCAAAGGTGTTCTGCCCCAAGTTGCGCTGCATAAGGAGAGCTACCTATGACTAGGTTACGCAATGTGATCGTCGCACAGTCAGGCGGCCCAACCCCAGTGATCAATGCCTCGCTGCGCGGGGTGGTGGAGGCTTGCAAGGCTTACCCCGAGACCTTCGGCACGGTCTATGCCGGCTACCATGGCATCGAGGGGGTGCTGAAAGAGGAATTGCTCGATCTGTCGTCCCAGCCTGACGAGGAGATCGCACTGCTCAGCACCACGCCTGCTGCGGGCGCTATCGGCACCTGCCGCTACAAACTCAAGGCCCAGCAGACCGCCGATTTCGAGCGCATCATCGAGGTGTTCAAGGCTCACGATATCGGCACCTTCTTCTACAACGGCGGTAACGACTCGATGGATACCGCCCACAAGGTCGCCGAGCTCGCGCAGGCGCGTGGTCTGGACCTTGTCGCCGTCGGTGTCCCCAAGACGATCGACAATGACGTCGGCGACAGCGCCTTCGAGCTCATCGACCATACGCCGGGTTACGGCAGCGTGGCACGTTACTGGGCGCTCAACGTTCAGCACGCGGATCAGGAGAATGCGGGCTCCTCGCCCTCCGATCCCGTTCTCGTGCTGCAGGCGATGGGGCGCAAGATCGGCTTCATCCCCGCCGCAGCACGGCTCGCCGATCCCGAGCGTGAGATGCCGTTGCTCATCTTCTTGCGAGAGGCGGGGCTCGACCTGCCCGCGCTCGCCGACGCGGTCAACGCGATGCTCAAGGCACGGGGGCGCGCCCTCGTCGTCGTCAGCGAGGGCTTTGACGTCGGCGATATCGGCGAGCGCAGGGACGCTTTCGGCCACACGATGTTCTCGTCCAGTGAGACCACGGTG
>JAXGUU010000160.1:0-8961 GCA_040774145.1 Anaerolineae bacterium | reverse complement strand
TCTGCCATCAAAGTGACGTGCACTGCGATCCCGAACCTCCAGCCCAATCACAGCGAGGATGGCTCAATCTCGACTATGTCTACAACCGCAGCCTCCACTTCGATGCCCAGCGCGTCGTTTCCACGAGCGCCAGCAACGCCCGCGTCAAGTGGTGGGTCGATAACGGGTACCCGTTCAACCTCTACGCCGGAACCCGCGGCGTTCCCCCCTACTACCTGGATGGTGACTTTATCGCCGGCGATCCGGGTTCACGAGAGAGCTCCCGGAGCGACGTCTGCAGTGCACATACGGGTGACGTGGTTTTCTTGCCTGTTTTCGACTATGTCTATCAGCGCGCCCAGATGCAAGCATCCTTCCCAGACGGAGAACCCAGCAACCCGCTCGGCTTCCCCAACGCCAGCTTCTACCACATCGTCGGCTTCCTGGGCGCCAGAATCGACTCATGCGGCAGTGGGAACAACAAAACGATCTCTGGGGAGTTTGTACAGGCTGTCATCACCCAGGGGCAAATCCAACTGGACGAGGGGCTACAGACCGGCGGTGGCGCCAACTGCAGTCCATACATCGTGGGCGTCACCCTCTGGGAGTAATGATACAAGGCGTTTGACGTAAGGCGCGAGGATCGTAGAACCTCGCGCCTTACGCAACTGAACTCGGGGCTAACATGGGCGCGTCCTTGCAACGAGCATAATCCTCAGCCCCCACTACAACCGCAGGCCGCGCATCGCGGCCCCGCCCCCCAATCTCCGGCGCCACCCGGAACAGCCGCCCCAATACCGGCAGCGTCACCAAGTTGATCGCCGCCAGCCCCAGCAACACGACCCTGAACCCCAGATCGTCGCTCAGCGCCGTCGCGGCGCCGTCGGCGACCGCCGACCCCAGGTTCGACACGCCCATCATGATCGCGAACATCGACGCCGCGATCCGCGCATCGGCGATACCCATCGCCAGCGCGAAGAAGACGGTCTCCTGCATCGCCCAGATCACGCCCCACACTAGCCCCAGCGCCACCACCGCGCCCGCTGTCGGGGCCAGCCCGATCAACAGCGCGCCCACCGTGATCGCCACGGTCGCTCCCAACGCGCTCCACCGCCGCGAGACCCGGTCCAGGAGCAGCCCGCCGACCACAGCGCCCACCACCGCCCCCAGCCCCCGCATGGCCCCATAGCGCCCCACGACCGACTCCGCCGCGCCGAACTCCAAGCTCATGAAGTAGCTCACCAGACCATCGACCCCGAACGAGCCCACCGAGTAGATCACAGCATAGACAGCGAACCACAGGAATCGCGGACGCCCCAGCTCGCGGAAGGCGCCCCACTCAAAGCTCTGGGAGCTGTCGCGCTCCGGCGGCTCACGCAGCACGACGACCCACGCGAGCGGCAGCAACATCGCCGCCCCGATCGAGAGGAAGATCGGACGGTAGCCGTAGCGCTGGACCATCCCCCCAAAGGCCAACGAGAGCAGGATGAAGGCCCCCGCCCGCGCCGCCACCATGACCCCCTGAACCCGTCCCTGCTGGTCCTGGGGCGTGATATCGATGGCCAGCCCGTCCGCCGTCGAGTCGAAGAGCGTCACGCTGAAGCTCCCCATCACCACCAGCAGCGAGAAGGCCAACAGATGCCGATCGGGCAGCGCAAAGGCCGCCCCGCCGAAGCTCAGCGCAGCCAACAGCAGCCCCAGCAGGATGTACGGCTTGCGGTGGCCCATCCCCAGCAGGTTCACCCGATCGCTGACCAACCCGATGAAGATCTTGAGCACAAACGGCAGCTGCAGGATCAGCGCCAACAGCCCGATGGTGTTCGCATCGACACCAAGGCTGTCCAGGTAGGGCTTCTGGAAGTTACGGAAATAGGCCAACCCCACGCCCTGCACCACGTACAACGCCCCGAACATCGTCAGCCGAAATCGTTGGGTCATCAACGCCTCACCTCACCATGTAGGTCGGGTAGCTGACCCGACCATCTGCTGTGCTTGGGGAGCGGTCGGGTCAGCTACCCAACCTACATACTAGAGGTAGGTCAAGCAGCTGTCCCGCCCCCGCTCACCGTCACACCACGGAGGGATCGTCGAGACCGCCCCACCTACCCGCCATCAGTATCCGGCATCCGGTATCCACCACCCAGCCCCTACACCCGGATCTCCCCCTCCTCGCGCCCGAAGTTGATCCGGGTCCCCACGCCCAGCGTCACGCTCCGTCCGGGCTCCACGTCCTGATGGCTCTGCCCGCCATCGGTGGTCACCGTCCACCTCTCATCGCTGACGTTGCGGAGCCCCCAGACATGCGGATCCCGGGGATGCTGCACGATCTCAGCCACCGGTGTCGAGAAGTCATAGATGCGCGCGTCATCGACGTGGTGCGGATAGAGCTTCGTGTCGTGGTTGAGCATGATCACGCCATCGTTGACGCGGATGCGCGGCGGCAGCACGAGCCCACTGCCGCACGACCAGCAGGTCCCGGGCTGTCCGCCCGCGGCCCGCAGCGCCTCGACGTCGTAGAAGCTCTCCATCCCGCAGTGGGGACAGTAGTAGATGCTGTCCCGCAGCCGCACCATCGCCGCCCGCCACTCGCTCTCCCGCACCCGCCCGTTCACCGGGTCGGTGAGCCCGTCGGTGAAGGCCCGCGTGAAGAGGTCGCGCAGGAACTGCGGGTAGAGCGGCCAAAAGGCCAGGGCGTTGTCGTGGACGCCCGGCACCGGGCGGTTGCCGGCATCCTTGGGATCGAAGATGAAGAGCGGATCGGTGCCGTAGAGCTTGTTCATCGCCGGGAGATCCAGACAGCGGATCTCCAGCTCCCGTTGGCCCTCCAGCGGGTGGTGCACCATCAGCATGTAGAACAACAGCACCGCCAGCGAGAAGAGATCCGTATGGCTGCTCGGCAGCTCCTCACCGCGCACGATCTCGGGTGCCATGAAGCGCGGGGTCCCCAACACCAACGCCTCGCCCTCACCGTCGACCGCCACGTTGTCGTTGTCGCAGATCAGCACCTCGCCTGTGTCCGGATCGAAGAAGACGTTGCCGAACGAGATATCGCGATAGCACAAACCCGCTGCGTGCAGCTCCAGAAAGCTGTCGGCAAGCTGCAGCCCTGCCGTCGCCAGCGCCCGGAACGTCGGCTCGGCGCGCCGTTTCATCAGGTCGACGATGCTCTTGTAATGCGGCGCCCTCAAGAGCATCACGTAGCCGAAGCCCGGCACATCCGGCGACTCAGTCAGCTCCATCGGCCAGAGGAAACGCGCCGTCGGCGGCCCTTTCTTGACCAACACCTCGAGCGCACTGCGCTGCGCCGCCGTGGCCTGTGCCGGGAAGTACCACTTCAGGGCCACCACCTGCCCGTCGAGCGTCGCGCGGTAGACCTCGCCCTGTCCCCCGCCGCCCAACAACGCCTCCACCACACACGCCATCTTCGACGTGACCGTGTGCACACTCTGACCATCCTGAAGAATCGGCATCCTGTCCTCCCCTTATCCCCACCATCCGCCTTCTCCCACCCAAGGGCCTGGCTGCGGCCTTGGGTGGTTACCCGCCTCGACACACGTCAAGGCCGCGCACGGCACTGCCCTCCCGCCGGATCACCGTACCACCTCGATCCCCGCCGCCTCGAGCGCCGCGATACCCTTGCCCGTCACCTGGCGACACAGCGTCAGGTCCACCTGGCACACGTTCGTCAACCGTTCCAGGAGCTCCAGCCCCCGGTCGGTCACCGCTGTCCGTCCCAGGTAGAGCCGCCGCAACTCCGGCAACTCCCCCAGATGCACCAATCCGGCGTCGTGGATGGCGTCTCCCTCCAGGTCGAGCGTCTCCAACGTCGTGGCCCCGCTGAGGGCCCGGAGGCCCGCGTCCGTCACCCCCGTGCTCGAGAGGTCGAGCGTGACCAGCCCCGGCAGCGAGGCCAGATGCCCCATCGCCGCGTCGCTCACACGCGTCCCGGCAAGCGCCAGATCCCGCAGGCCGCGCGATGCCGCCAAGCGGGCGACACCTGCATCGCCTACACCGGTCCAGCTCAGATCCAGCGCGGTCAGCGCCGGCAAATCGAGCAGATAGAGCACCCCGGCGTCGGTGATCGGAAGACCCTCCAACGCCAACGTGGTGAGTGACGTGAGCGGTCGCACCAGCGCCAGGGCCGTGTCCGTCAACAGGCCGCAACGTCCCAGGTTCAAATCCGACAACGTGCGCAGCCGGCGCAGCGCGCGCAAGCCCTCGGCCCGTAGGTGCACGCACCCGTAGAGGTTCAGGGACCACAGGGCCGGCAGCCCAGCCAGCTGCACCAGGCCCTCGCCCGTGATCTGTGTCTCCGCCAGATCCAGAGAGCTCAGCGCCGGCAGTTCGCGCAGGGCACCCAGCGCCCCGTCGTCGATCGCCGTGCCCGCCAGACCCAGCGTGCTCAGGTGCTCAAGGCCACCGAGATGATGCAGACCCCGCGACGTGATGCCGGCGCAACGGCCCACCTCCAGCACCTCCAGGCTCCCCACCTCACCCACAGCCGCCAATCCCGCGTCGGTGATCGCCTCGCAGCCCCAGAGATTGAGCTCCACCCATCCCGCCTGCGGCGCCAGAGCCACTAGCCCCGCATCGGTCACCGCGGTGCGCGAGAGATCCAGGCGCAGGACCCCGTCCACGTCGGCCACCCCACCCACCGCGTCGCCCGCAAAGGGCCCGTAGCTCAAGTCAAGCTGCTCCAGCGGCCCGAAGGCCCGCAGATCCGAGACCAACGTCGCCAAATCCGCGTCTGTGGGCCGCGCGCAGACACGCACCTCCACGCCGTCTGGCACGCCCACCCGGCCCGGGGTCGTGCCGATCTCTTTCCAGGCGTCGTCCGCTCCCAGCCAGGGGCGGGTGAGCACCTGAGTCGCCACGTGAGAGGCTAACACGCGCTCCGTAGGTTCGCAGACCTCACCCTCGACCGCCGCGATCACCGCGTCCACGGCCCATCGCGCGGCCTCCTCGGGGAGGAAATAGGCGTCGCGCAGCTTGACGACCAGACGCGCCACCAACAGCGCTCGCGGCAGGCGCGACGCGGCGACCTCGTAGTCGTGCGCGACCTCCTCGCGCAGCGCCATATCGAGCAAGTTGATCTCGGCACGATACTCGCCGCAGAAATCCATCAACAACGCCCGACAGCGGCGCGCGTCGTCCAACACCTCACGCCCGTACCGTGCGACGATCTCGCGGAGCATTCTGCGCGGCACGTCGTTCACAACGCGTCCCCTACCTCGCCCCCGTCGCGAGCTGCGACTTAGGCGCCATCCGGGCCTTCAGCAGGCCCCTGATCGGGTGCGCCGTCGGCCGGCGCAGCATCATCGCGTGGGGCTACGGCCTTCTCGCCGATCAGATCGGCAGGGCGTCCCCGTTTTGCCGGCTCGCGCGGCCCCTCGTGCTTGATCCGCGCCACGATCTGGGCCCGCTCATCGCCTCGCGCGTGCGCTCCGTGCTCCCGTGGTGGCGCGCCGTCGCGCTCGCCTGCGGGGGCCTCAGAGGCAACCTGTGTCGCGTCCGCCGCCGGCGTCTCCGACCTCGTGACCGCGGGCACCACGTCACCCCGGTAGAGGATACCGAGTGAGATGTCGTCGCCGCTGCCGGCGACCGAGGCCTCCTCGAGCCACGAGGCGAGGTTGACCTCCACGGCCTGCGCGCCATCCTCCTGCATGATCGCCAGAAGGTCGGTGCCCACCTGGTGAAACGCCGCCTCGTTGACGAACGAGTTGGCATAGCCGTCCGTCGCCAGCAGGATCAGCGCCGGCAGGCCCCCGTCACTGGCTAGGAAGCGCAGCTGCACCTCCTGCCACGCGCGAGCCATGCACAGGGACGTCGTCTCATTGGCGATGAGCCGTGGGTCACGCGCCATTGGGCGCACCACGTCGCCCTCATCGAGCACCATCAGGATATCACCGTCACCCAGCTGCACGAAGAGCAGGAACCTCTGCGTGACCAGCGCCGCGAGCACCGTGGCGCCGTAGGCGAGGCGCGGGTGATCCACCAACTCACGACAGGCTGCCGCGCCGCGCTTCTCCTCCAGCCGCGCGAGCTCCTCCTCGGTCAGCGGATGCGTCGCCAAATGGGCGTCGACCGCCGCCTGCCAGCCGCGCACAATCTCCTGGGGCAGGCGCTCCTCGGCGGTCCTCTTCACGGCGGAGAGATTGGGGGAACGCGACAGCACGCCCAGCAGCTCGCGCAAGAGCGCCATGGTCGTCCCGACAGCCAGGCGCGACCCGATCTCGCTGCGAAAGCTCTTGTCACTGCCGTGCCCGTCCGACACGACCAGCGCGATCGGCGGCCCGTCAGGCGCCGGTGACCACCAGAGGATGGCGTCCTGATTCGGCGCGCCGCTCCGCCGGTGGGAGGCCCCCCGCACCGAGTGGCCTAGCACCCGCCATACGACTTCGTCGTGCGCCATCGTCGGACTCGGCCCCGCCTACCAGACGTCGTCAGCCGAAACCGGGCCGGCGTCCCCAGGGGCCACCGTCGGCACCGCCGGGACCGGCACGTTCGTCGCGGGCACCACACCGGCGGCCTGGCTCGCGGGCGACGACGCCGACTTCAACACCGCCGTCGAGACCCACTTGATGTAGTTCACCAGCGACTCGGGGTTGTTGGCCTGCAGCGGCTTGATCTCGACATGGCCGATGAACTTCTGCAACACGTCGTAGTCCGCGTCCGATCCGATCGCGATCGCGATGCGCACCGCCTTCTTGCCCCAGGGCTGATCCATCAGCTCCGCCAGCCCCTTCTCAAAGCTGTCGGTCGGCTGACCGTCGGAGATCAGCACCAACACCGGCGGCAGTGCGCGGTCCGTCATCGGCGGGATCTTCAACTGCTCCGCCACCATCGAGAGCGCCTTTCCCATGTCGGTGACCCCATCGGCCTTCAGGTCCTCCCACTTGAAGTCCTCCACCGGCGTCGGCTGCGAGATGTGCCACTGCGCGCCGCTGGAGAACTTCAGCGCCCGCACCAGCACCTGTGCGTTCGGGTTCTCCGCCGCTACCTTCTGCATATGCGGGATCGCCTCCCGAATGGCCACGTTCAGCGCCTGGATCTTACCGTCGGTCTTCATCGATCCTGAGCAATCGGCAATCCAGATGAAGTGGAGTGGCCGAGTGGCCAACTCACCCCCAGGTCGTCTATTCATCTTGCTTCCTCCTCGCATCGCCTAGAACTCAACCACATCAAGTATAGGGCCGCCCCCCCTGCAAGTCAACGCCCGGCGGCACGCCTCGATCCCCCCATCGCGTATCAGCACTCTTCCGGGAAGCTCGCAGCCCCCCCCCACAGAGAGGTCGCCCGACGCCTACATCCCCGCACCACAACACGCTTCGTAGCTTCCCGGAAGGTCAAGTGCGCGAGCTCTCCCGCTCATCATCGCTCCTTGCTCTCTACGCTCTTTCGGGTATCATAGTTGCAGGTCTGACAAAACATCACCACAAAGACAAACAACCATCGGAGGTAACCCATGTCATATATTGAAGACATCGTCGCCCGCGAGGTCCTGGACTCACGCGGCAACCCCACCATCGAGGTCGAGGTCACCGTCGTCGACGGTAGCATCGGCCGGGCCATCGTGCCCTCAGGTGCCTCAACCGGCACCCGCGAGGCCCTCGAACTGCGCGACGGCGACAAGGATCGCTACGGCGGCAAGGGCGTCCTCAAGGCCGTCGACCACGTCAACGACGACATCGCCGAGGAGCTCGTCGGTTGGGACGTGACCGACCAGAAGGGCATCGACGAGATGATGATCGCCCTCGACGGCACCGAGAACAAGGCCGGCCTGGGCGCCAATGCCATCCTGGGCGTCTCATTGGCCGCAGCCAAGGCCGCAGCTGCCTACGTCGGCCTTCCCCTCTATCGCTACATCGGCGGCACCTACGCCCATATGCTCCCCGTCCCGATGATGAACATCCTCAACGGCGGTAAGCACGCCGTCGACGGCCCCGACCTCCAGGAGTTCATGGTGATGCCCACCGGAGCCCCCACCTTCGCCGAGGCCCTGCGCTGGGGCGCCGAGACCTACCAGGCGCTCAAGGGCGTCCTCAAGGCCAAGGGCTACGCCGTAGGCGTTGGGGACGAGGGCGGCTTCGCCCCGAGCCTCAAGACCAACGAGGAGGCCATTGAGGTCATCCTAGCTGCCATCGAGAAGGCCGGCTACGTCCCCGGTGAGGATATCTGGATCGCCATGGACCCCGCCGCTTCCGAGATCTACGAGGACGGCAAGTACAACCTCAAGAAAGAGGGCCGCGTCCTCACCAGTGAGGAGATGGTCGACTTCTACGCCGACTGGGTGGCCAAGTACCCCATCATCAGCATCGAGGACGGTCTCGCCGAGGACGACTGGGACGGCTTCAAGCTGATGGTCGAGCGCTTCGGCGACAAGCTCCAGGTGATGGGGGATGATCTGCTCGTCACCAACACCGAGTACATTGCGCGCGCCATCCGCGAGAAGGCCGCCAACTCCGTGCTCATCAAGCTCAACCAGATCGGCACGCTCACCGAGACCCTGTCGGCCATGGACATGGCGGCCCGCGCCGGGTTCGCGTCGATGGTGTCGCACCGCTCGGGCGAGACCGAGGACACGTTCATCGCCGACCTGGCGGTGGCCACGGGCTGCGGCCAGATCAAGACCGGCGCCCCGTCGCGCAGCGAGCGGGTGGCGAAGTACAACCAGCTGCTGCGCATCGAGGACACGCTCGGCCCCGCGGCCAGCTACCCCGGCCACGACGCGTTCCGCCGTTCGTAGCCCGCGCCCCACACGCCGGGCAGGAGGTCCGGGGCTGAGCGCGTATCCAGGGTGTGAACGCGCGCTCAACCCGGAGGCCCCCGACGCCGTCACCTCGCAAGATCGCCGCAGCCGGCGTCGTCTCGGCGGTGCTGCTGGGCTACATCGCCCCGGTGCACGACCTGCTCGACCAGTGGTCGCAGCTCAGCGCGGCGCAGCACCAGCTGGAGGCGGCGAAGGCCACGCGCCGCAGCCTG